>CAZJJT010000197.1:0-7937 GCA_964546395.1 uncultured Fibrobacterota bacterium | reverse complement strand
ACATGCGTACGTACACAGGCGGCTGGGACGGCACCAACGAGAGCAGAGACTATTTCGAGCAGCTCGTGGGAAGCCTGCGAACCACGTACCCTACCTACGAACCGGCACTCATCGTGCCGGTGGGCGACGTGCTGCGTGAACTCAACACGCAAGGCAGGAACGGGCAACTGAGCGCGTACGGGATCGCCGATGCGTGGGACTTCTACAGCGACGGGATCCATTTCACCAACGTGGGTTCGTACGTGGTAGGCTGCACGTTCTTCGCAACTATCTACAGGACCGATCCGCGGGGCATGACCGTACCTTCCAACTACGGGTCGGTACCGTCAGGACTGGCCGGGGTGATACAGGAAGTCGTATGGAGTGTGGTCAGCACCCACCCGTTGGCCGGCGTGTCCGGAAGTGTCGCAACCAGGGGGTGCACACGCGGCACACCCCTGCGTGTGGTACAGCCGCAACCGGTGAGCAAGGCATTCGGACTGGATGGCCGACAAGTGCACCTGTCACACATGACCCGCGGCGCATACGTTGTCGTCCGCGGCGCGGACCTACTCTCGCACTCGTTCATGACCCCGCTTCCGCGTTAATCCCCCCACACGCGGGGCGGGTCGGCGGCCGGGGCACCAGCACAGGGCCCCGGCCGTATGCGTTGTGGCAGTCCAGCTCAGTGCGCGCCCTTGCCGGTGAACACCACGAGGATGGTACGGAAAAGAATCTTCATGTCGAGACCGATTGACATGTTCTCGAAGTAGTACAGGTCGAACAACACCTTCTGTTTCACGTCCTCGATCGTCGCGTCGTACTTGTGTTTCACCTGCGCCCAGCCGGTGATGCCCGGCTTCATCTTGATCCGCCGGACATACCACGGGATCTCTTTCCTCAACTGCTCGATGAAGAAAGCACGCTCGGGCCGCGGTCCCACCAGACTCATTTCGCCACGGAGCACATTGATGAACTGCGGAATCTCGTCCAGCCTCGTCTTGCGCATGAACCGTCCTACCGGCGTTATCCGCGGATCATCCTCGGTGGCCCACACCGGCCCGGTGCGCTTCTCGGCGTCCTCGTACATCGAGCGGAACTTCATCATGGTGAACGGCTTGCCGTTGCGGCCGATACGCTCCTGCCGGAACACGGCCGGTCCCTTCGAACTCAGGCGGATGAGCGCTACCAGCAGCAGCCATGCCGGTGCGCCGAACACGAGGACGCACAGCGACACCGTGATATCCATGATCCGCTTCACCTGCGCTTCCCACGCCGGCATATGGTCCTGCAGCAGCACCATCAGCGGCACGCCGTACACCTGGTTGGTCTTGAAATGCCCGGTAATGACGTCAGTGAGCGACGGCACCATGTAGATGGCCAGCCGCTCTTCGCCGGTGTTCTCGATAATCCGCGTAATCTCGTTGGCTGAGTTGGAGACCTCGGATACGATGAGCGATTCCACGCGCTCCCGACGCATCACCGCGGGGATCTCGCTGTACGTACCGAATACCGGCAGGTCACGCACCGTCGATCCCTTCCGCCTCCCGTCGTTGTCGATGAACCCGATAACCCGGTGCCCCATGTGGGGGTAGTGACGGAGCTGGTCGAGCAGTCGAGCCCCCGAATCGCCCGCACCCACGATGATGGTGTTGTGGCGACCGATCCCCCTGGCAAGCAGCCACGCAAGGACCGTGTGCATGACGAAGCGGTTGATTGTCGCGAAGAACAACGTGCTCGCACCGTATGTGAGCAGCGTCGCCATCTTCGTGCGCGTGAACAGCACCGCCGGGTTGCCCGTCCTGCTGAACTCCACGATCTGCGGTGCGCTGGTTACCAGAAACAGCAGGAACAACCCCACCACGACCGTCTTGAGTACCACGAAGAACTCGTCGAGGCGCGACTCCCGGTACCAGTCACGGTAGAGCCCCGTGAAAAAGAACAGCAGCAACCACGCCACCGTGAGCACCGCAAGCGGCATGGCATACGAGGCGAACGCGGCATCCGCGTTGTACGCTTCCGGGAACAGCCCACTGCGGTAGCGAAGCCAGAATGTGGCGTAGAACGCGACGTTGATCGCGACGACATCGAAGAAGAACGTGGCGAGTTTCTCGAGAAACCGGGCCAGCATGGGCTACGCCCCTGCCTCGTCTCCGAACGTACCGGCCACGAACGCGTCAAACAGCGCCGGCCCGGTGTACACCGGTTGCGGGCGTGCCGCCCGCTCGTGATAGACCTCCGCCGCCCCTGCCATGTGGGAAACCCCGGGACCGCATACCGCAAACGGAACCGGCATCGCATGGTGCGTCTTGATCGATATCGGTGTGGCATGGTCGGGAGCCACCAGAACGCGCAGGCGTGGAATCTGTACGGCCGCATGGAGGAGTTCGCCCACCACGTGACGGTCGAACTCCTCGATGGCCTGTATCTTCCTCTCCACCGACCCCTCGTGACTCGTCTCGTCCGGGGCCTCCACGTGCACGTACACCAGGTCCTCTTCGACCAGCGCCTGCACCGCTGCCGCTACCTTCCCCGCGTAGTTGGTCCCCAGGTAGCCCGTCGCCCCTTCCACGATGCGCACTCGAAGTCCCGCGAGCAGGCCCAGCCCGCGCACCAGGTCCACCGCCGATATCACCGACCCGCGCAGGCCGTACCGCTCCCTCATCGTGGGAAATGCCACCGGCCTGCCCTGACCCCACAGCCAGATATCCGTTGCCGGACGCTTGCCACCGGTGAGCCGCCTTCGGTTCGCCTCCGCCCCCGCGAGTGCCGTGCGTGCCCGTGCCATGAGTTCCAGCAGCCGTTCACACCCGGGCCCTGCCGGCAGATGCGGCTCGTACTGCTGTCCCGTGATATCGTGCGGCGGCGTCGTCTGCAGCGCCCGCTCGTCCAGACCCTCGAGTACCAGCAGGTGGCGATAGCTCACCCCGGGGTGCAAACGGCACCCCGCTTCCGCCATCACCGGCCGGAGTACCTCTATCAGCGCATGCGCCGATTCCGTGTCGATATGGCCGGCCGAATAGTCGACCATCCTCCCCTCACCCAGCGTCACCAGGTTGCACCTGAACGCCACATCGTCGCGCCCCAGCGCCACCCCGAGGCTCGCGGCTTCCACCGGTGCGCGTCCACTGTAGTACTGCTTCGGGTCGTAGCCCATCAGCGCCATGTTCGCCACATCACTGCCCGGTGCCAGTCCCTCCGGCACAGTGCGCACCAGGCCGACGTGACCGCGGGAAGCGACCGTGTCCATGTGGGGCGTCGAGGCATACTCCAAGGGGGTGCGGTTGCCCAGTTCGGCCATCGGCAAGTCGGCCATCCCGTCACCCACCAGCACCGCGTACTTCATCGGAGGGCCACTCATCCCGAGAGACTCTCGACAATCGACGTGACCGTGTCCAGCATCTGTTCCCGGCCGATTACCTGTGAGTGACGGATCGGCTTGTCGCGAATGCCGGCAAGCGCGCGATGCACCGGCAGGCCACTGAGGGCATGGAGTCGCTCGATGCAGGCATACTCGTCGGCCTGCTGGCGACCCTCGATCCCCTCGAGGACGCTGCCGCTGAATTTGTACGGGCTCGCGGTTGCGTCCACCACCACCGGCACCGCCCCGTCGTCGAGGTCCTCACCCACCGCCACGCCCACGGCGGTGTGCGTATCGAGCACGTACCCGTGATCGGCGAACACGCTCCCGATCGTCCTCAGCACCCGCTCCTCGTCCACCCAGCCGGCCCGTACCGCCTCCGCCATCCCCGCCCGCGTTTCGTCGTCCACTTCGAACGAGCCGCACGACTCAAGCTGCCCGTACCAGGTGTTGATCCGCTTCGAATCCCCTCCGGTGAGCTCGAACAGGAACCGCTCGAGGTTGGAGGAAATGAGGATATCCATCGAGGGCGACATGGTGCGGAAGAACTCGCGGTTGCGGTCATAGGCGCCGCTTCCGAAGAAGTCGGCGAGGACGCGGTTGCGGTTCGAAGCGCAGATCAACCGCCGGATCGGCACGCCCATCCGGCGCGCGTAGTACCCCGCGAGGATATTGCTGAAGTTGCCCGTGGGCACGCAGAAATCCACCAGCTCTCCCATGCGCACGGTCCCCGCGCGTTCCAGCAGCACATACGCGTGGGCATAGTAGACGATCTGCGGGGACAGCCGGCCCCAGTTGATCGAGTTAGCCGACGAAAGTTCGTAGCCGCGCGCGGCGAACCGACGGCTCAGGCCGCTGTCACCGAACAGCCCCTTCACCCCGGTCTGGCAGTCATCGAAGTTCCCCCGGACGGCAATGACATGGGTATTGCTGCCCTCGGTGGTAACCATCTGGCGTTGCTGGATCTCGCTGACGCCCTGTTCGGGGTAGAACACCACAATCGAGATCCCCTCGCAGTCGCGGAACCCTTCGAGCGCCGCCTTGCCCGTGTCACCCGAAGTCGCCACGAGGATCACGGTGTGCTCATCGTCGCCTACGTGCCGCTTGGCCACGCGCATGAAATGCGGCATGATCTGCAGTGCCAGGTCCTTGAACGCCGCAGTCGGGCCGTGCCACAGCTCCATCACGAAACGCCGCTCACCCAGTGGCGCCAGCGAGATGACATCCCCGGTATCGAAGGTGGCGGCGCTGTAGGCCGCATCGATACACGTGTCGAGGTCCTCGGCCGAGAAATCGCTCAGCAGCCCGCCGAGAACCGCTCGCGCCGTGTCACGGTAGCTTCCCCCCCGGAGCGACTCGAGGTCGAGCGTGCCGCTGTGCTCGGGCACGAACAGCCCGCCCTCAGGCACCATCCCCAGTTGGATGGCCTTGGCGGATTGCACCGGTTGACGGTTGCCTCGGGTGCTGATGTAGCGCATGGCTCGACAGCCCGGGAGCCCCGGGCTTACTCCTCGATACGGATCACCTGTGTGTCACCGCGCACGAAATCCATGGTGGCTATCTCGGCGATGGCATCCCGCACGCTCTTCTCACCGGCTTCGTGCGTCAGCAGTATCACCGGCACATGGTCGGGCGCCGACCCTTCTTTCTGCACAATAGACGCAATCGAAATGCCGTGCGTACCGAAAGCGGAGGTGATACCGGCCAGCACGCCCGGACGGTCGGTCACGGCGAACCTCACATAGTAGCGCGTCACCACTTCATCGAGCGGCAACACGCGCAGCCGGCGGTTCTCGGCATAGAAATCCATGCTGATTCGCTGCGGCGCACCCGACATCATGTCACGCGCGCAGTCCACGAGGTCGCTCACCACCGCCGAGGCGGTCGGCATCTCTCCCGCGCCCTTGCCCGACAGCACGATGGTCCCCACCGCGTCACCCCACAACCACACCGCGTTGTAGGCGTCGCTCACCGAAGACAGGATGTTGTCAGCCCGGAGCATGGTTGGGTGCACGCGGACGTCCAGCCGCCCGTCACCCGCCGCGCTGATAATCCCGAGCAACTTGATGGTGTAGCCAAGTTCACGCGCGAACACGATATCTTCCTGCGTGATTCCCTCGATCCCCTCGATGCTCACGTCCGCGAACGCCACGTAGCCGCCGTGGGCGAGCGACGCCATGATCGCGGTCTTGTGGCCCGTGTCGCCCCCCCCCACGTCCAGCGTGGGGTCGGCCTCGGCGTACCCGCTCGCCTGCGCCTGCTTCAGCGCCTCATCAAACGACTTCCCCCGCGTGCTCATCTGCGTGAGGATGTAGTTGCAGGTACCGTTGATGATGCTCCTGACCGTAACCACGTCATTGGCAATCATCGCTTCCCGCAGCGTCTTTATCACGGGCATGCCACCGCCCACCGATGCCTCGAAGAACACCGATACCCCGTGCTTCATCGCCGCGCCGAATATCTCGGGGCCGTGTTCGGCTAGCAACTTCTTGTTGGCAGTCACCACGTGCTTGCCCCGCTTCAGCGCGTCGAGCACCAGCGTGCGGGCAAAGCCCGTCCCCCCCACCAGCTCCACCACCACGTGCACCAGAGGGTCTTCAAGGAGCTCCTCTGCGCTCGGGCCGCACACGGTGTCCGGCGCGAGCGGCAACTGCGCGAACCGTTCCGTCTTGACATCCGCAATACGTACCAGCCGCATCGGCAGATGCAGCTCATCGCGGAAGAACTGCAGTTGCTCGGCAAGCACTTTCACCACGCCGCCGCCAACCACCCCCGCACCAACCAGCCCGATTCCTATTTCGCGTGCCACCGCTCCATCCCCCGGGCCTGCCCGGCCCCGCCTATTCCTCGTCGAACTTGCTCCGGAACAGCGCCGCTATCGCATCCAGCGCTTCCTGCTCGTCCTCGCCCCGGGCGCGTATCGTGACGTTCGAACCGTGCGCCGCCGCCAGCATCATCACGCTCATGATGCTCTTGGCGTCCGCGCTCATCCCGTCAACATCCAGGGTCACGTCCGCTCTGAATCGCCCGGCTGTCTGGATTATCTTCGTTGCGGGACGCGCGTGGATGCCAAGCGCGTTCTCCACGCGCACCTGTACCTCTGTCATGAGCTCAATCGCCCTTGTTCCGCCGGTTGCGGAACCCCAGCCGGATCCGCAGCTTCAGCCCGTTGCTCTGCACGTCGCTCGCAAGCGTGTCGATCTTGGCGACCGTTTCCCTCAACTCCCGCGAGAATTGCTCATCCTCGACCAGCATCCCCAGTGTGCCCTCGCCCCGCTCCACCGTCTGCACTATCCCCTGGAGTGACACCGACAGCGACTCGACGTCCGCGGCTATGCGGACAGCCTGCGTCGAAAGCTCCGAGCCGTTCGCCAAGAGGGTGTTGATATTGTCCCGGTTGTCGTCGAGCAGCCGCCTGATTGTCGTGGTCGCCTGCCGCACGTTGTCCAGCGACTCGTTGATACGTCCCTGGTTACGCACCACAAGCCCCTCGGCAATCGCACTGATCGTGTCGAGACGGCTCACCACGGTATGGAAGAAGGCGACAAACGCCGTGTCGCCCACCGTGTTGTCGATGATAGTCTGCACGTTGTGGACCAGCACACGCACCTCGCCCAGGACCGTACCCACCATGCCCATGGCCTCGGCGATGCCGCTGTCGAAGTAGCCATGCAGTACCGGCACTTCGGGGTCCCGCTGCTTGTCGGGCAGGTAGACACTCCCCCCCTCCACCAGCTGGATCATGACGTTTCGCTCGCCCATCAAGCCGATGTTCTGCACAGTTACCACAGCCGAATCACTCACGTTCACGGTGTGCTCCACCCGCATCACCACCCGCACCAGCGTGCCCTCGAGAGCGATGGAGGCCACCGACCCCATCTTCACCCCGTTGACCTTCACCGGGTCACCTATCTGGAGCGCACCGACATTGGGGAACAGCACCGTGTAGTTCACCATCCGCCGCATGATGCTGACTTCCTTGAGCCACAGCACGCCCGACACCAGGATGAAAAGCGCGAGAAGTATCGCGCCCCCCACCATCAAGTCCCTGTTGGTGCGTCTCATGCGCAGTGCCTCCGCATCCCGGGAACAATCGGAATCGCCCGTGGCAGTCAGACGCGGCAAAATACACCCTGCCTCGCCCGTCCCCCCCCCGTGCGACCCGGCTCGAGCCCGGCTACTGCTCCTTGACAGCCTTGTGGCTCTTGACCCTCTCGTTGCTCTTTTTGAGCTGGCGCTCGAGCTTGGACACCGCACCGTCAGCCGCCGCCCCCAACGAATCCGCCTTCGCCTTGGCCGTGAGCGTGGCGCCCATGATCGACATGACAATCTCGACTGTCTTGTCGGTGTGCTCCTCGTCGAGTATCACGTGGCAGGAGGTGATCTTCTCGAAGAAACGTTCGAGACGATCGAGTTTCTCGGTAAGCTGGTCCTGGAACCCCTCCGGGACCTTCACATGCCGCTTCGTGATGTTGATCTCCATGCGTCCTGACTCCTCCTTCCCGCTGCGTAGATTACCGCTCCCGCGAAACCGCGCGTGCACACTCCTCCGCCCGGTACGAACTCCGAACATACGGACCCGCTACCACCTGCGCCA
>CAZJJT010000196.1:0-7944 GCA_964546395.1 uncultured Fibrobacterota bacterium | reverse complement strand
GCCAGCTGTACATCAACTACGCGACGCAGTCCGAGTCGGCCCGGCTGATCGGCAGGAAGGCGCTGATGCCGCCACTGTCACTGGCGATCATCGCGGCCCTGACTCCCGACAGCTACGAGATTCGTGTCGTGGACGAGAAGTACCAGACGCTTCCGGAGGACTACCAGCCGGACCTGGTCGGTATCACCACCTTGACAAATACGAGTATGCGCGCCTACGAGATCGCCGAGCGGTACCGTACGGTCGGGGCGAAGGTGGTGCTGGGCGGGCCGCATGCCTCGTTTGCGGTCGAGGAGGGGCTGGAGCACGCGGATGCCGTGGTAGTAGGTGAAGCCGAGGACATATGGGCGAGTTGCCTGCGTGATTTTGAGCAGGGAACGCTGTCGGGTGCGTACCAGGCCGCGGAACCTTGCAGGTTCAGGACACTCCCCCGGCCGCGCTGGGACCTGTTCGACACATCGAAGGTGATGACGCTCCCCGTGGAAGTCTCGCGCGGCTGTCCGTTCAATTGCGAGTTCTGTGTAGCGACGAAGATGTTCGGGCACCGGATGCGCTACCGGGACATCGACGACGTGATCGCGGAGATCCGCGGCCTCCCTGTCCGCAACGTGCTGTTTGTCGATGACAACCTGACCATGGGACGCGCGCGAGCCCGCGAACTGATGGAAAAACTGAAGCCACTGCGCATCGCGTGGAGCTGCCTGGCCAGTATCGATGTCGGCCGCGAGCCGGAACTGCTGAAGATGATGGCGGATGCAGGCTGCATGTACATCACGATCGGGTTTGAGTCGCTGAACACCGAGAGCCTGCAGTCGACGCACAAGGTGCAGAACCGGCTGGAGGAGTACCGTTCAGCAATCAATACGATACAGGCGGCAGGGATTGTGGTGATGGGCTCGTTCGCGGTGGGTTTCGACCACGACACGCTCGAGGAGTTCGACAAGATCGAACGGTTCGCGCAGGATGCTCCCCTGCCGACGGTGATGATCAGCCCGCTGTCAAGCAACCCGGGAACCGCACTCCACGAACGGCTCCAGAAGGAGGGGCGCTGGCACGGGTGGCTGCGCCACCCCGCGGTCGGCGTGATCCCGCAGTTCGACTACGCACACTTCGACAGTCGCGAGATGTTCAGCAGGTACGTGGCGGCGGTGGAGCACCTGTATTCGTACCGCCAGATCGCGCAGCGCGTGCTGAAACTGTTCGACAACGGCGCGTTCCGCGAACCTCGTCCCGCGAGCGACTACGGACCGCTGTTCAAGGCGAAGGTCATGTTCAGGGTGTTGTGGACGTTCATGGTCACACGCGATCGCGATAAGCGGGCACTGCTGCTGGCGCTCCTCGGGAGAATCCTGCGCCGGAAGGTCGCGATCGACAGGGCCATCGCGCTGCTGGTCACCCTCGAAGGGTACCATCGGACGGTACCCGCGCTGCGGTCGTATCTGGCGGTATTGGGTGACAAGACACAGGACATAGTACATAGTACATAGGACAGCACACACAGGGGCTCCCTGCTCTCTATCTGTGGTTCATATTCTGTATTCTGTGTTCTGTATTCTGTGTCCTCTGTTCTATGCCCTGCGTCCTATATCCTGTCTACTGCCTCCCGCTTCTCCCCCCCCCCCCGGCCTGCCTGTACTCAACCTCACGCTGACCCTCCCCTGCGTCTGCACAACCGCGACGCGCGGGCGTGAGGGATACGGTCTGCGTAGCGGTTCGAGTATGAAGTTGAGCATGGCCTGGGCAGCCGAGAGGCTGTCGAAGCTGTAACTGGTACAACCGTTACGCGCCGCTTCCGGCGTATCGTCGAACCCCACGACTGACAGGTCGCGCGGCACATCGATACCCAGTGATCGGCACGCCCCCATGCAGGCCAGCGCGAGGGAGTCGTTGGCGCCGACTGCCGCGGTAACCGGGCAGCGTGACACCCACGGCTTCAGGATACCATGCACCTGTCTGTGCAGCCATGCCCCTTCTGCAGCCTTGAACAGCACGTCGCGGACCGCATCAGGGGTCTCCGCATACCGCCATCCCTCGCTGTCGGCGCCTTCGGTAAGTGTCCGGGCGATTATGCGGCCCTGCTCCGCGAACCCTTCCCGGCGCTCCTGCGGCATCACTTCAACCGGGCACTCGAGTACCGTAACAGCGCCCGGTCGTGCCTCAAGAGCCGAGACCAGGCCCCGCAGGCGCCTTTGGGACCACACAGGGTTTGTGGAAGGGAACAGGTACGCGACCCGGCGATGCCCGAGTTGGGTCAGCAGTCGGCTCACTGTTTCACCGGGCACGGCCGTGTTGCCCATGCCGAACACACGCAGCCGGACGTGCGGATAGCTCTTCGGGAGATCGCCCAGGGTGTCCGATTCGTCAAGAAGCGCCACCGGCAGGCGGTGCTGTGCGGCGAAGGCCAACAATTGGTGGTGATCGTCGCGGTTGAGACCGCGCTGGTTGATGCAGAGGCCGAGGCATGTGTCCAGTATGTTTGTGCCGCCGCACGCATCGAGCGCCGGCGACATCACGCGTTCCCCCGAATCGTCGTAATACACGTTGATACGCCGCGCGATCAGCCCCTGCCGGGAGCATACCTGCTCGAACGCGTTGATATTGTCTTCGTGACGGAAGTCGTGCTGCGTTGCCACCTGGTTCGGCCATCCCGGGATTGCGAACAGCACGCTTGGGTGTCCCCTCAGGGGCCCGAGTGTCACGGGTATCACCCACCGGCGATCTGTCCGCAGCACCCCACCCGAAACAAGGCCTCTCAGCGTGGATCGAAGCGTGGGAAGCGATACGCCGTAGCGTGAAGCCAGTGCTTTCGATGGCGGAAGGGGGGTGTTGCGCGCAAACGTACCCGATTCGATGTCCGTGATAATCCGTGCCGCCACGCCTTCGGCCCGGGTGCGGAGCCGCACCGGCGCAGACGCGGTCCTGTGTCCGGTGTTTGCAGGGGAACGCAGGACCACTCCCACGTGACGGCGCGTATGCAGAAGACCGTCTTCCGCAAGCTGCGAAACTGCCCTGAGCATCGTGCCCCGCGAGACACCGGCCTCTGCCGCAAGGTCATTTGTGTGGAACACAGCCGATGCGGGCGCGGCACGCAGCTTCGCGCGCAGTATCCCCAGAGCCGCTTCGTACGCACTTCCTCCCATTGGCATACCGTCCTTCCCCGGATATTGTACTTATTATACTTATATGTTTCTCTTTTGCGCCATGATTGGCACCGGATGTGCCTCTGCTGCTGTATTCATGAGAGTGGAGACAACCAACACCCGGGGGGAACTGCCATGCGTACTGACTGCCTGCTCTGCACCGTCGTTCTGCTCACGATCGCCCACGTGAGGGCCCTGGACGGTACCGCGTATTTCATATCGGGATGCGGCGGCGCCTACAGTGTATACAGGGTTGAGATCGGGAATGGCCACGCGAGCGGTTTGCTGCGGAGCAGCGACCTTGGGGGACATGGCGCTTCGCAGGTGGATCTGTCGCCCGACGGTACGCGGATAGCCATCGGCGTGAGCGGCGGCGGAGCCACACCCCCGTCAATTTGGATCGCCAACAGCGACGGTACCGGTCTGCGCAAACTGACGGACTGCCCGTACAAGAACGGCTGGTCGTACAGCGGGCAGGACGGGTTCCAGTTCACCGACGCAGGCATCTACTGGAACCCCAATGACCGTGACACCTCGCACGATGCGCACGATGTGTACCTGAGCGACCCGGAGACCGGTGCAACGTCACTGGCCTACCATGTTGATGAAGCGCTCCCACAGTCGGACATGGTGGCACTGAAGTGCTCCAACGACGGCCTTCGGCACATTGTGTGGACGCCGCACGACACGGTGATGAACGACGCCGACCATGCAACGCGCGGACCGCTGATCAGTCTGAACGGCTCCGGAACCGTCACAGGAACACGCTGGTTCCACCAGTACGAGATGGCCGCCCACGGCTATGGTATCAGTCCGAGCGGAGAGTACATCTACCTCGTGCCGTTTGCTTCCGCCACAGCAGCCGGCTGCACGTGGAACGGGTACCACGGCAGCGTGGTAATACGCCGATGGTCGGACGGCCAGGTCGAAACGTGCATACTGCGTACGGTTCCCGAGTACCTCGGGGGCAGCTTCGACCCTACCAACGGATTCAACATGGCAATGTGCCGCAACTCCGATGACCACTTTGTTGTCGGCAATGGCCACCCGACCTACGGCTGCAACGGCTGGTGGTTTGTCATCAACTGGCGCACCGGGGAGCGCCACCGCATTGTGCCCGACACCACAGTGTTCCCCTACAGCACGCAGGATATCAAGAACGACTCGCTGTTCTGGTGCGGCTCGTGTCTACGCCTCGCGACCTGGTGGCATGGGCAGCTGCCCTCCAACACCTCGCCCGTGATTGCGGCTACACCTCGCTCGCTCAATTTCACAGCCGACGGCGGCGCGCTCGCCCCGCAGACCGTGTCGGTGACCAACGGGGGTGCAGGCACCCTCACCGCAGTTCAGGCCTCAGTTTCTGCCGGCACGCAGGGCTGGCTCTCGGCAGCCATGTCGGGAAGCGGTGATTCACAGACCCTCACGGTGTCGGCTACCCCCGGCGCACTCGCGTCCGGGGCCTACCAGGGCATGGTCACGCTCTCGGGCGGGGGCGCCACCAACACGGTGAGTGTCTCGGTGACGCTCAATGTGGGCACGGCTGTCAACGCGCCCGGCAACACCGATGCGTACGTGGCCGGCGACAGTGCTGTCACGGTAACCTGGACCGACAACTCCGACAACGAAACCGGGTTCGAAGTGGAACAGGCAACCGACAGCGCCGGCCCCTGGACGACCATCGCGGCAGTCTCCGCCAACGCGACGTCGCATACCGAACACTACACGCTGCTGGGGGTCTCCTACTGCTACCGCGTGCGGGCTGTCACAGCCTCCGGCCAGTCGGGATACAGCAACCTGGCATCTGTGTTCCTGCCCGTCCCGCGCCGCGTGGTTATCACCAGCCCGGCAGTCGGCGACACCCTTACCAGCGGGGAGGCATACACGATCCGCTGGAATGTCTACGGCGGGCTCGAGCTGTGCGACCTGGTGTACTCGCTTGACGGAGGCGAGACATGGGTGCGGCCTATCCTCGGCGGTATCCTGGCCGGGCCGGACCACACCGCGTTTTACACCTGGACCGTGCCTTCGGTGCAGGCACCGGTAATCGGGGTGGCGATCCGTGTCTGGCCGTACAACGAAGGGTTCACGGCAACCGGAATGGAGACTGCTCCGCTGACCATCATACCGTCGAGCAGCAGTGCGCCGCTGTCCCGTTCGCGCGTTGAGTCCTTTTCGACAGGCCTTGGTCGCGGCCCGCGCGTTCTGTCAGCCGGCAGCACGGGGTTTGTATGCACCACCGCCCCAGGCGACCACGTATCGCTCCATGTGTACGGTCTCGACGGCTCGCTGGCGGCCCGGTTGGCTGTCCCCAAAGACCCCGGCACGCATGTGATTGCCTGGAACCGGCCCGGTTGCTACGTGGCACGACTCGTGCCGCTGCACTGAACCCTTCCTGACGCATCGAGGCGTCTCCCTGTCCCCGCGGGTCCCCCGGGAGGCGCCTCGGTGCGCAGCGTTTGCTCCGCGCATCCCGCCACGAGCTAGTTTCGGTTCACGGTGGCACTGTCCACAGTGCGCGGCGACCTGCGCCGTGCCATACCCATCGGGAGCACACATGAAGAAAGATCTTGGGCCCCAGTGCATACTGTATCCCACTCCGGTGCTGATTGTCGGCACCTACGATGCGGACGGCAAGGCGAATGTCATGAATGCCGCCTGGGGCGGAATCTGCTGTTCCACTCCCCCGTGCGTTACCGTGTCGCTGCAGAAACCCCGCCACAGCTACCAGGCGATCCTCGACCGGAAGTGCTACACGGTGAATATCCCGTCGGAAAGGCACATCGCCGAAGCCGACTATTTCGGGATCAGCTCCGGCAGGACAGTCGACAAGTTCGCGAAGACCGGGTTGACTGCCGTGAAGGCAGACACCGTGGACGCGCCCTACGTCGCCGAGTTTCCGGTGGTACTCGAGTGCCGGCTGGCACATACGCTCGAGGCCGGTTCGCACACGCTGTTTGTGGGGGAAGTGCTCGATGTCAAGGTTGACGAAGGGTGCCTGAACGCCGACGGGTCGGTGGATGTCACGAAGGTAAAGCCGTGCATGTTCACGCCGGGAAGCCGCGGGTACTACGGGCTCGGGGAGTTCCTCGGGCAGGCATTCTCGATCGGGAAGACGTTCGCGTGAGGATACTGGGCTGAGAACACCTGGTCACGCACTGTGCAGGCCGGGGCATTCATCCCCGGCCTGCAGCAGAAAAGCGGCAAGCCCGATGAACCGGGCTCCGCCTGCAATCCCCTAGTCAGTCAGCAGCACCGACCGCGTGATAGTCGCCGCGGCGTTCCTCACCCGCAGCAGGTATTGGCCGCGGGCCCACCTTGAGCAGTCGATGCGGTGTTCGCCGCCCGCAGTTGTGCCACGGTAGACGACATTCCCGTTCAGGCCGTACACGGCTACCATGTGCCGTTCCAACCCGGGAACGCTGACCGTGAGTATTCCCGCCCCGTGACGCACGCGCGTCGCGCGTGACAGCGCTTCGGACGCACCGGGTGCGACTCCCAGGTCATTCAGGCTGATGGTCCCGCGGAACGAGATGGTACGCGGCAGCCAGATGGTTTTGGCGGCAAGCGGGAAGTTGGAAAGGCCCGGGTAGTCGGCCGGGAATATCTGGTCGCTGACCAGGTCGGCATCCCACCACGACGCGTCGTTGAACGACGGTTGCTCCCAACCGGCGGTGTACTCGTGCGTCACCTTCCACAGCGTGTCGCAGTACAGCAACGGGCGGTAAACGGTTACGTACTGCGTGTCCCAGCCAATCGTGTCGTAGGGTGGCTCCGAGAACCAATCGAGAATCGGCGAGATCAGTGTATCGGGGTACTTGTTGGCAAGCCCCATCCGCATCGCCCCGCCGGAGCCGTTTATCAGCGGCACCGTGGTCTGGGCGGATATGGCAATCGTGTGCGAGCCGCTGTCGAGATAGAAGCGGCCCTCGACGGAAGAGTCTGCCGAGTCGCAACGTGTCACCTCGACTCCATCGTAGTAGATCACGTGCGGCCCGCGGCAGCCGGCCCAGACCGACACCGAACAGGCGCTGTCGTAGGTGAACGTCCGCCGGAAGTACACATCCTCGTCGGCCCAGAGAAACCGTGCGCCGGTCGCAATAAACGGGTTCAGCGGGCAGGAGTCGGTCCGGAGGATGCACGCTGAGTCGCGCACCATCGTGGGCACCGAATCAGCCCCGCCCTGGTCATACACGGGATACCAGGAGTTGTCGTTGAAGTTGGGCT
The DNA here is from genome assembly GCA_964546395.1 of uncultured Fibrobacterota bacterium. Classification (GTDB taxonomy): domain Bacteria; phylum Fibrobacterota; class Chitinivibrionia; order Chitinivibrionales; family CAZJJT01; genus CAZJJT01. The sequence goes on along the minus strand of CAZJJT010000196.1, from coordinate 580 downwards.
GCTCCCAGCCGGACGGCGGGTCGATCATCCATTTCCAGGTTGTATCCGAGACAGTGCTCCCCTGGTCTGTGTTGATGTTCACCATCAGCCCGCCGGTGTAGCCCCCGTTGTAGACCGTGGCCGCCACGACGAGTACGCCGTTCGGCACGGTTTCACTGAACTGCGCGCCCACGTGCCACCCGGCGTTGATCTGAACCGTGTCTGTAGTCAGGTCGGTACCGTTGACATACAGGTCAATCAACTGGTCGTCATAGCGCACCTCAAGATTGCCGTCAACAGCCAGCGGTTGTGCATGCACACCGACACAGACGAACGCACACAGCAGCGCGGCAACCCCACGCACACAGCACACCTGATGTCGCATCATGACTCCTTCCTCCGTGTAACCGGGTAGACTCCCCCCGCTTGCTGCAAAGTGTCATAAGCTACTTGAATCCACGCAAGCGCGTCAAGCAGGACCACCCTGTAGCTGCGTGCGCACCTCGTGTGTGTCACTCATGCACTATCTGCACCATACAACGCCTTCTGTACCATTGTCCATCCGCCAGGCGCCGCTGTCCTGCACGTACATTGGTGGTGA
>CAZJJT010000195.1:0-7946 GCA_964546395.1 uncultured Fibrobacterota bacterium | reverse complement strand
TCCTGCACCTTGTGCGTCGCGTCCACACTCACCACTTCCACCTGCAGACCATACAGCGCGGCGGACTGGGCGGGCGTGAGGTTGAGCGTCTGCCAGCTCCACAAGTTGGCGTCGTAGTAGGCAAAACGAAAATCCGGAGGCGGACTCGTCGCACCCATCGACACCTGGACCTGGTTGGTCGTGTAGCTCAGCGTGCTGCTGTACAGCCCGATGAGGCAGCTGGTACACGTGAAAATCTCATCGGCGCTGAGTTCGTCGAAGTACAGGTCGGCCGAGTCGTCGCAGCATGCGTCCGCGCTGGAGCGATCCACCCACGTGTTGTCCTGCACCTCCACATAGAGGTACAGCCCCTGCGCGGTGGCTCCCGCCCTGACAAGTGTCGAGGCATCGTCGGTCCCCACGAAACCGCAGCCGCCGGTGGCGCAGTTGTCTGGCGCAACCAGCTCAATGCGGTCGCCGGTCAGGCTCGCCCAGAACGCCGACACCTGGCCATCACTCGTGCTGAACTGCCCCGCCTGCTGGGCCGTCAGAAGCTCCGCGCACAGCGTCCCGTCGTACGGATCGTCGCACTGCCCCCGCACTCCCTGCGCCAGCACCAGGGCTGCCGCCACCACACCCAGACACATGCCTCTCATACCTTCCTCCTCCTGTTGGGGATTGTTATCGGCTCCCGGCAATCACGGCACACTCGCGTGATCGCAGTCTTTCACACGGTACCAGCATGCCAGATCCTCGGAACACGGCAGGGCCGCAGCGCTCCCCCGCGGTGTGTCAAGGTACACGAACGACGTCGCCGACCACACACTCGGGCGATCGGGTGAAGGCTCCCAGGGGTGAACAAACGAGACACGAAAGCGCTGCCTGAACCGCACCGCATCCCGTCCGTGCACCCGGTACATCGCCACTGCCGAGTCGAACGCATCCTTCACCACCACCCCGTGGAGCGGACCGGCACATTCACCTTCCCTGAAATACCATCCCCCGAGGAAATAGTCTTCCATCCCCGTCCCTGTGAACCGCGGCTCCTCCCAGTCATCGTCGACATGCACAAACTCTGGTGCTTCGAGGAAGGCCAGCGTATTGCGCGCGCGGCACTGCATCGACAACGTCATCCCGCACCAGTGCCCGCGACCCCTCACCTCGTCAACCACCAGGGGAACGCTGCCGTCACTCACACCCGTGCGGTAGCGGGCATGGAAATAGCCCGCCTCCGGCGCAACGTCGTCATGCTGCTGGTACAAGACATTTGCGTAGACTTCGGTGTCGATGTCGGGGTGAAGGTTCTCCACCTCTATGCGGAACGACTCGCGGAACGGCATGGGAAATCTGCAGTAGAAGCCGCCGCTGGACATGCCGAAGTACACCCCGGCGAAGCTGGGGGCGCGACAGAGCCCGTCACCGAAGAAATCGGCTATCGGCGACTCAACCGCAGGGGTCTCCGCATCGTCCCAGTAGATGCGCAGCACCAGCAGTTTCAGCAGCAACTGGCTGACCGGCTTGTCGCTGTCCCAGTGCTGCCAGAACCACCCCGGAAACGTAAGCCAGAGCGCCTGGATCGCTCCCGCTCCCGTCGCCTCAACCAGCACCGTGCGCCGCCCCCGCGGCACCGGCCGCGTCTTGCGCCGGGTGGCTCGGTCATACGTGGACACCTGTCGCGTCGTCTCATCCGACAACACATGTATCCCCGTGGCAGAAGTGCTCGTCGGCATGCATAAGCCCTGTGTCATCTCGGTGCTCCCGGTATCCCTGTCTCGGTCAACTGGTAGTATCGTCAATAACCGCAGAGCTGTCTCCCAGAAGGCGTTCATTTGGTCGTGGCGATATTATCTTTATTACCATGAAGAGAAGAGCCCGGACACGGCGCAGTGCCAGGCCTCGCCCGGCACAGCAGAGAGCAGAGGAGTTTCTTCGGCGCGTGGTTGCGCGGATCCGTGCTGCCGGACGGAGCCGACTCCCGACGGTCGCCCAGCTCTCCGCCCAGGCCCGTGTGGGGCCGGTGGCCCTGTCGCGGGCATTGGCGAAGTTGGTAGATGAGGGACTGGTGGAAGCACGGCCGGGATTGGGCATCGTGCTCGCGGGAGCAGTGCGGGAGAACACCGATGCGGGTTCGGACACGGAGCGCGCCTGGGAGCGTGCCCGACGCGAGCTTGCGGCGATGGTAAGCCGCTCCGAGCTCGGCCCCGGAGACATGCTCCCTTCTGTCAAGCAGCTCTGCGCCAGGTTCGGCGTCAGCTACCCTTCCCTTCGTCGGGCCCTGTCATCGCTGTGTGCGGAGAAGCTGATTCAGCCCCACCTCCGCGGGTTCCGTGTCCCCGATCTGCCCGCTCCCCGTTCGGCGGCCACCGTCCTGCTGATCACCGTCAAGACATCCGACTCCCATCCATCGGCCTCGTTCCCGCGGCACACACAGGTGCTCTGGCACATGGAGGAAGAGTGCGTGAGGCACGGCATGCTCCCCCGCATGCTCCCCTACGATGTCGCGCGGGGCACGTTCACGTCTGCCGGGGGCGCCGAAGCAATCCGCCCCGGAAACACATCGGTCCTCGGCATCCTGGTAACCTCGATGGGCACTCCCAGTGCGGCGTTCGAGCCGCTCTACTACCGTCTCGTGGAGACCGGCAAGCCGGTGGCGATTCTCGACGATGGCGGGGGAGTGGTACTTCCCGGCCGAGCCCCGGGCGCCGTGCGCCTGATCCGCTTCGCTGACACGCGCAGTGACGGGGCTGCGGTGGCACGGTACCTTGTCGGCCTGGGCCACCGCAGTGTCGCGTATCTCTCGCCTACGCATGCCGCCCTGTGGTCGCAGGAACGGCTGGCGGGCATCCGCGGGGTATACGAAGCCGCCGGCCTGGGGGCACACGTACTCGCCTGCTGCGACGACAGCATTCGCACCACCAGCGAAGCGGTCGGTCCGGGGCAGTCAGCCCGGGCCATCGTGGAGCACGCGGCGCGTTCGCTGAGCGCATCGCGCGCCGAAGCAGACAGGATGGTGGGGCACATGCTGCAGCGCATGCGCGAGAGGCTTGATCTCTACATGGAACCCGAGATACTGGCGCAAATCGAAGCCCCGTTGTTCGAGCAGGCCCTCGCTACCGGCACGGCAACCGCCTGGGTATGCTCGAGCGACTACGTCGCTTCACGCGCGCTGCAGTTCCTGGCACAGAAGCGGGTCGCCGTGCCTGAGACGGTCTCGGTCATGGGTTTCGATGACAGTCTCGATGCGTTCACCGACCGTATTACCAGCTACAATTTCAATATCGCGATGGTGGTACGTACCATGCTGAACCATGTGCTGGGCCCGGTCTCGCGACGCGACGCGCAACGTGGCGCGCCCCCGCTCGTGGTTGAGGGGTTCGTGACAGAACGGGAGACCACGAGGCGGCGCTCTGCCTGAGTGCGGAGCCACCACCCATCGCAGTGACCGCATCGCAGAATTGAGACGCGTCTCCGCGACTGCCGAGAAACGCCTGCTTGTGACGAACCTGGCTGCCGTGCAGGGACGCACAGCGCAAGAAAGCACCCGCAATCGCAAGCAAATGGCGTTGCTCCGGGACACGCTGTTCCCTACATTCCGTGTCTCCCCCCTTCCCCCTTCAGGAGACACGCATGCTCCCCGACTCCCCGTTCCTCGCCGGCTGGTCATCGGTTGACCTCACACCCGACAGCCCGGTCATGCTTGCCGGCCAGTTCTACACCCGCGTCTCCACGGGTGTGCTGGACCCGATCACCGCCACCGTCCTTGCGCTGAGCCGCGGCGACACCCATGCCGTATTCGTTTCCTGCGACCTGGTGGGCATCGACAGCAGGCTGCTGTCGGAAGTGCGCCAGAGGGTGGCAGCGCACGCCAGCGACCTTGACCCGCGCCGCATCATCATGAACGCGACCCATATCCACACCGGCCCCGTGTTCGACGAACGGTGGTATGGCCGACAGCCCCCGCCGGTACTGTCGCCCGAGGAGTGCCTGGGGTACGTGGCCGAACGCGTTGCCGACGCAGTTGCCGCGGCGTGGCAGAAGCGTGCACCCGCCGGGCTCAGCAGGGCCTACGGCCATGCTGTGGTAGGCCACAACCGCAGGGCGTGGTATGCCGATGGTCATGCCGAGATGTACGGGAAGACGAACCGGGACGATTTTCACGGCCTCGAGGGCTTCGAGGACCACAGTGTCGATCTGCTGTTCACCTGGGACGAGAGCGGCGCGCTCAGCGGACTCGCGGCAAACGTCCCGTGCCCGGCCCAGGTAAGCGAACACGCGGTGCAGGTTACAGCCGACTACTGGCACGAGGCCCGCACGGCGATCCGCGCGAGGCTCGGAAGCGACCTGCCGATCCTCCCCCTGTGCGGAGCCGGCGGCGACCAGTCGCCCCACTTCCTCATCTACGGTGCGCAGGAAGCGGAGATGCGCCTGCTCCGGGGCACCTCGGAACGCGAGGAGATCGGCCGCAAGATAGCCGACGCGGTAGACTACGCGCACTCAACTGCGCGCGTGGCGGCTGCAACGGACGTGTCGCTGGGCCATATCGTAGAGGACATCAGCCTTGCCCCGCGACAGATCCTCGAACGCGAATACGTGTCTGCGCAGTCCGAACTGGAGCGTCTCCAAGCGCTGCCGGCAGACCAGACCGACCAGAACCACGCGGCCCACGTCAGCCGCGCACAGTCGGTGGTGCAGAGGTACGCGCACCGGCACGAGCAGAAGCCATTCAGCGTGGAACTGCATGCCGTGCGCATCGGTGATGCCGCACTCGTGACCAACCCCTTCGAGCTCTACCAGGATTTCGGACTGCGTATCCGCGCCCGGAGCAGGGCAAAACAGACGTTCGTGGTGCAACTGGCAAACGGCTACTCGGGATACCTTCCCACCGAGCGGGCACTCGGTGCCGGCTCCTATGGCGCCGACCCGGCAAGCAACCGCGTGGGCCCCGAAGGCGGCCAGGAACTGGTCGAGGCCTCACTCGCGGCAATCGGCCAGCTCTGGCAATGATCACCGCGTGAAGGCTGCACGAGCGCTGCCGCCCGGAGTCTGCACCAGGTACACGCCACTCCCACACCGCGACGTCGCTACGACGGCACCGGCACTTGCCGCCGTGCCGCGCAGCACCGCACGCCCGTCAAGCGTGGTCACCACGTACCTGCCCGCACTGCCCGGGCTCACCACCAAGGCGCTGCCCATGGCCCGCAGCGACGGCACACCTGTGCTGGCGATGCGCGATGGAACGGCAGTTGCGGAGGCAATGCTCTCGACGCTGATGTTGACCTGGTCGATACTCATGCGTCCACTGGCAAGGCTCGTGATCCGCACAATCACACCGTGCAGGCCGGGCCCGAGTTCCATGGTGAACTTCGCGGTGGTACTGGTTCCCGCGGCAATCGCCGGCGTGCCGATTTCCGTACCGTCCCCGTACAGAAGAAACTCCCCGGCCGACGGCGAAGTGTAGTCAACTGTCACGCCGTATGTGCCGGCCTGCTCAACCCTGAATACGTAGGAGTACCACTCGCTTGCCCGGCACGCTGACGGCGGGTCCCAGAGCGGGGTGAACCGTGCCGCCGCGCTGTCACCGTCGATCGTGCACGGGGGCACAGCACCGTACAGGTTCGGCTCACGCGCCATCGCGTTCAGCGAGTCGATTGCCCGGATCTTCGGTGTGACCGCACTGTCGACATTGTTCACGAACGTGCAGCGGAGGTCGTCCGCCCCCCACCCGGTCAGCGTGAAGTAGGTCGCGAGGTCGCCGCCCCAGTGGCTCCATGCGTTGTGGTGATCGATGATGCTGCGGACGAACCGGTCATCGAAGAACGCAGCATCACTGAGCCCCTGGTCCACGGCTGTAAACTCCGTGCCCCCCTCATACGACACCCGCTTGAGCCCGAACGTCGCGCAGAGCTTGATATCCGGCAGCAGGTGGGTGTTGATGAACGTCGCGGTGTCCATGGTACCACTCGACCAGATGGCATCCAACGTCGTCGCATCCGACTCAAACGTGTAGTAGTTGGTTCCTCCCGCACCATAGAAGTAGTAGTTGGGCGGGTGCGGTTCCGATACACGTGCCGGGTTGTTGTAGTAGTCGAGCAGCATCTCAACATTCTGCGACAGGGTTGCCTGTCCGTTGCCGATTTGCGTCATGAGCAGTGGCCGCACACGGCTCATCATGGCAGCATCACCGAACACACTGCGGAAAATGGCGCTGATCTCCAGGCCGCGCTTTCCCGCCCGGCGCCACCCCCAGTACCAGGTGTTGTCGGTACTGTCGAAGTTGAGCGGCGAGCCCCCACGCGCAACTTCGGCCATGGCCGAGTCGTGGTTGCGGTGCATATCGTAGCCGGCGGCGCTGTTCCACAGCTCGTTGGAGTACTCGGTGTACACCTTGCGCTCGGGCTCCAGCCGCTCCTTGATAAGCGCCGCCAGCGAGCGAATGAATTCATCGCTGGCAAGGAACGGTACACACACGTACAGGTCCGCGTCCACCTTGTTGCACAGGTCAATCATGTACTCGTAGGCAACTCCCGCCGAACCACCTCCCCCGAAGCCGCGGGACTGCTGACAGCAGTACGTCGGCGGTGTACGGTCCGCCCACTCCACCACCATGTTGTCCGACAACGCGTTGCCCACCTGCATGAACCGCAGCGTAGAGAACTTGCGACACAGATCCAGAGCAGGTGCGGTAAACGTGTCGGCGGTATCGTAGGAGACGGTGCCGCTGAGCGAGACCGGTCGCATGAACTTGACGTTTCTCACGCCGCCCCCGGTGTTGGCGAATATCAGCTTGAGTTGGTTGTTGCCGCCTGTCACGGCGACATCGTACCGCACCGTGTTCGTGGCCGCATCGTAGGCCTGGTTGCTCGCCGTCGCCGTGGTCCAGGCGTACTGCACCGTAACCGTACGCGCATCCACCGAGGAATGCTGGGTAGTGAAGTACAATCGGTACGTGCCATTCATCCGCGAGGCGCCATGGAACATGACCAGCATGGCATCGTCAAGGGGCCATCCGTTGCCGTCCTTGGCAACACTCAAGTTGTTGTTGTTCGGGTCCGCCTGGTCGTAGCCGATGAACCCCCGCGCCTGCTTGACCGCATCCGCAAACACCTTCAGAGGGTCGTAGTCGTACCACGGCATCCCAAGGTTCATGCCGATGTCGGCACGTTGCGCCCGTGCGAGCAACACCCATAGGCACGTGATCAGAGCAACACGCGTGACTGCGCGAACACCTCTCCCTGTCCGTCGACACATGATTCCCCCCTCGGCATGCGGTGAGCCGACAGTGTTGGCCGCGCGAGCGACTCAGCGCACGATGCGAGCGACCACTTCACCGCTCCCCGCCGACTGGACACAGTAGACGCTCGTGGCGGATCGACCGGTTTTGTCGCGGTGCCCGGACATGGTCCCCTTGCGGCCGTTCAGGCTGAAGAGGTGGGCGTGTGCCGTGGGCACGGGCCTCGCGCGAACAGCGCCGTGGGCGGCAGAGCGCACCGCGGTCACATACCCTGTCCCGTACAGCGTGGTAATGCTCTTGGCAGGAAGTGTCACGGTGCTGCCCGAGACACTGCCTACCTGGGTGCAGTTCTCGCCGGCTGACGTGCGGTAGGCGGTGAACATCGGCAGGGACGGGCCGCTCAGCGTTGCCGTGGTCTGTGCCGAACCGTTGTTGGTCAGCACGACCGTCATGGTCTGGTTCTGCGGATGTACGAACGCGATCGCCAGCACGTTCGTGTCACTCGAGACCGCGTCGACATGCACGGCGCCGGGGCGGATCCACTTGTAGTAGTTCTTCGACGTGTAGAAGATCTTCTTGGGCGTGCCGTTGATTACCAGCGCCTCCTGCTCGTTGGCGCCAGTCGGCGTGTTGAAGGTCAGGAATACCCAGCCGCTCAACTCACCGTACTTGAGCGCCGTATAGAGACCGTTGGCATAGGTGAGTCCGTCGGCGAAACCCGCGTCAAACCCGGATG
>CAZJJT010000194.1:0-7948 GCA_964546395.1 uncultured Fibrobacterota bacterium | reverse complement strand
TGTGTCCCCCTACCCTTGACAACCCCACCAATCCCCGGTATACTCATACTGCCACAGGATCACGGCCTTCCGGGAAGCCCGTCGTCCGCACGAAGGACTGAGTCCACCCGGGCAGTACAGTGCGTTGCAGGATGACCTCGAGTTGTACGCCTTCTTTCATCCTGCCCTCGCGGACAGCAGGGAACATGAAAGGAGGCCGTCATGGCCACCACTCTACCCTCCCGTCCCAGTCTGGACCAGCTTCGCCACCAGGCCAAGGACATCCTGCGTCTTCACCGCGCGGGTGACGTGACTGCGTGTGAGACACTCCGGCAACTCAAGAAGTGCGCCGGGTTGACCGACGAGAAGATCCTCGCGATGAAGTTTGCTCTTCAGGAGGTGCAGCACGCGCTTGCACAGCAGTACGGGTTCGACAGCTGGGTGGCGCTCTGCGGGTTCGTAGAATCTGTCGCCGTGCAGCCGGCAGCCGGGCAGCCGGACTACGTCGCCAAGCTGCTTCAGGAGGCAGTCGACTCGGGCGCATCGGATGTGCACCTGGACTGGGTGGACGGCGTGCTCACCCCCCGGCTGCGAGTGGACGGCGCACTGCGGCCGGCGCTCCTCACCATCCCGAAGGAACAACAGGCCGGCGTGATCATGAAGTGCAAAGTGGTGGCGAGCCTTGACCCGGACAACTCGCGCACACCGCAGCGTGGACGGGCACAGGTCCGCGCCGACGGGAAGCGGTACGACCTGCGGGTCGCGTCCGTACCATACGTGGCAGGAGAGTCGGTGGTAGTACGGATTCTGCCCGAGCCCGGGGCACTCCCGAGCCTGGAACAGGTGGTGCCCGACGGCAGCAATCTCGAGCGGCTGCAGGGCTGGCTGAACCGGGGCCATGGCATGATCGTGTGCACCGGTCCCTCGGGAAGCGGCAAGTCGACCACGGCCTACGCCATGCTCAAGCACCTGGACACGGGGACGCGCAAGATCATCTCGGTGGAGGACCCGGTCGAAGTGCGTCTGCCGGGAGTGAACCAGCAGCAGGTTGAGCCGGCCGCAGGGTTGACATTCGCCACTGCGATCCACAGTGTGCTCAGCCAGGATCCGGATGTGCTCCTTGTTGCCGAAGTGCGTGACTTCGAAACACTCAGAGGCGCACTGCAGGTGGCACTTACCGGGCACCTGGTGATCATCCTGATGCACGCCACGGACGCGGCCAGCGCAGTCACGCGCCTCATCGATCTCGGCATCGAGGCGCCACTGGTAGCCGATTCACTCATCGGAGTAATCGGGCAGCGGCTGGTGCGGAAGGTGTCGACTGAGAGCCCGAGCGAGTACCGGGGCCGCGTGCCGCTGCAGGAGTTGCTCGAAGTCGGCCCCGAGGTGCGCGATGCGATCCGCGCGAAGGCATCGACGGCCGGCATTGCTGATGCCGCCGTGAAAGGCGGGATGGTGGCGCTGAGGAAGGCCGGTGAGGCCCTGGTTGCGGCGGGTGTGACGACCGAGGGCGAACTTGCCGGGCAGAACCTGTAGTCTGAAGTGAGGGCTGCTTCCGGGGGCACGTCGCGACGTGCCCCCACGAGTGTATTTCCCCCAACACGGTCACTTGCCGACCACCGTCCCCATCCGCTGAGGAGCATCGATGCCGTCGCGCCCGCGCACCACACGAATCGCCTGGAGCACGTCCACCACCCCCACTCACCTTCGTTCGATACTTGCGGCGCTTGCCGAGGAGTACCCGATTGCCGAGGGCCGCGGTGACATCCGGGTGCAGTTCGAGCGCCGCGATGTCACGGAGCGTTCACGGGTGTCGCTGAAGAACGGCATTGCCGTTGTCGAATACCACACTTCCGGGCAGGCCATGCGCGCCGTGAGCGCGTTGATGGCCGGGGCGGTAGCGGACGGCGGGTCGCTGGTAGAGAAGAGGCGATTCGATACGTTCGGGATCATGCTCGACTGCTCGCGCAACGCGGTGATGACCGTCGAGCATCTCAGAACATGGCTTCGCCGGCTCGCGCTTCTCGGGTACAACATGGCGATGCTCTACACTGAGGACACGTACCGGCTCGAGGGCGAAACACGGTTCGGGTACATGCGCGGTGCCTACACCCCGAAAGAGCTCCGGCAGATCGACGCGTACGCGGCACGGCTGGGTATCGAGATGGTCCCCTGTATCCAGACACTCGGCCACCTGGCCCAGATACTCAAGTGGGGCGAGTACCGCACGGTGAAAGACACGGGCAGCGTACTGCTGGTGGGAGAGAAGAAGACCTACGAACTGATAGATACGATGGTGGCGCATTGGAAATCGGTGTACCGCACCCGACGTATCCATGTGGGAATGGACGAGGCCTGGGACCTGGGCCGCGGCGCATACATGAACAGGAACGGGTACACGGCACCGTTCGATCTGTTCAACCGCCACCTCGCAAGAGTCAACGCGATATGCCGCAGGCACGGCTTCGCGCCCATGATCTGGTCGGACATGTACTTCTCGATTGCCAGCAAGGGCGGCGGCTACTATGACAGGAACACTGTCATCCCCTCCCGTGTCGCGCGGAAGATCCCACGGAATGTCCAGCTTGTGTACTGGGACTACTACCACGAGCAACGCTCGTTCTACCTCGACTACATCCGCAAGCACCGCGCCATGGGGTTTGACCCGGTGATGGCTTCCGGGGTCTGGACCTGGTCGAAATTCTGGTACGATCGGACCAAGACCGAAGCGGCCGCGGGGGCATGCATCGATGCGTGCAGCAGGGCCGGGGTGAGAGAGATCCTGTTCACGCTGTGGGGCGACAACGGTGCATACTGCGACTTCGACTCGGCGTTGGCTGGACTGAGCTGGGTCGCCGAGAAATCGTTTGCTCGCGGCGCCATCGATCCCGCACTACTTGCGAAGCGTTACGCCGCCGTGTGCAAGGGCGATTTCGCGGCCCACCAGCGCGCCAGTGACCTGAACGGGGCCATGGACCCGTCGCGGGTGATGTGGGAGGACCCACTGATCCAGAACACGCTCACCGACACGCTGGCCGCACGGAAGGCACTTCCGGCGAAGGCGATCGCGCATTTCGCCCGGCTTGCCAAAGACCTCGCCCGCCACACCAGCGACCTCCAGGCCGGCGACCTGCAGCTCGTGCGCCTGTACGCGCAGCTGCTGAGCGTGCGCCTCGACCTCGACCTTCGTCTCCGCACGGCCTACGCGCACCGCGACCGTCGTGGCCTCGAACGCGTGCGCAAGAACATCCCGGTCGTGTGCGCCCTTATCGACCAGACCAGCCGGCGTTTCCGCGCCATGTGGCTGGCCCACAACAAGCCGTTCGGGATCGAGACAATCCAGGGGCGGTACGCGACACTCAAGGCGCGCTACCAGGAGGTCGCCGATCGGATCGGAGAATTCCTTGATGGCGCCGTACCGGCGATCGAGGAACTCGACGAATGCCGGCGGGTACGGAAGCGGTAGGACGCGAGTTGCAGCGAAGGACCCCGAGTCGCATGTGGGCCGCATCCCGCGTGCACTGGCGCCGTGAGGACCGTCACAACAGCTTCAGGTAGTACGCCCACTTCCACGTCTCGCGCTTCAGACGCCACCCGGTTGCCAGTGAGTGGGTCATGTGGTAATACCGCACGCTCTGTCCGTCCGGCGGCGGGCCCCCGGCAACGCGGATTTCGGCTCGCACGACGATGTCGTCCCTGCTCCCCCGTGCCGATACCGAGGCGATCTCCACCTGGGCGGTGCGCAGCAGCGCGTCGGTCTGCTCGGGTGTGGGCAATCCGTTTCCCGAGGCCTCGATCCGGTCGAGTTCGGCCGCGGCGTAGCGTGCGCTCAGCCACGTCTTGAGCACCTCTGCCGCTTCAGTGGACAGCGTCGACTTCATGGTTGAGTACCTGAACACCGCAAACGCGGTGAGCAACACGATCACGACGATCGCCGGTCCACCCGTCAGTTTCATCTGCGCTTCGGGCATGACTGTGTCTCCCTTCAATGAACGGGGCGTCTCCACCAATATGGGTATCGATCAGCGAGTGATGCAACCCGCTCAGCATCGGGGCGGTGCGGTACTGTTGCGGGCCACCACGTAGCCCGGACAGTAGCGGGTCTCAGGCGTGCGGCGCGACTCCGGTCGAGGCGGCGTGCGCTGATTGACGAATCCGTTCACGATGGCGTGGACCACGGATCCCGCGGCGAAGTTGTAGCTGGTAAGTCCGGCGCGGAATGACTCAACGGTGTCATCGAAGCCCGCAACCGATATCGCGCGGGGAACCGGCACACGATGCCGACGGAGAAACTCCAGCGCCATCAGTGCGACCAGGTCGTTCACTGCCACCCACGCCGTTGCCGCGCTGATCCGTACCGCCTCCTGAAACACCTGCTCCATCCTGGCGGGCAGGAACTGCGTGAACATGAACGGGACCAGCTGGACCATGCTGCTGAACAGCCGTCCGCCGCCAGCCGGTGCGTGGCGTTGCGCGAACCGCTCGACACTCTCGACAATCTGGCGGTACTCGGGCAGGGCACCAATCTCGGCGTAGATGTCGTCGAAGCTGGCGAATGCAGGAAGCGTAAGATCGGTGACCGCGCCACGCAGCCCGGCTTCTTCGAACGCGCGTGCAACGCCTGCCGCGCGGCTTCGTGCCCACAGCGACCCTTCTACCAGCGAGAACACCACCGCCCGCCGGTGTCCAAGCTGCACGAGATGGCGTCCCACCGCCCGCCCGTCGCGGGGATCCACCCCGATACTGTACAGGGATACAGCCGGGTGCATGCGTAGCGCGGGAGGAACGGGGTAGTGCCCGTGCTCCTCCACCGCCGCAACCGGCCCGGCCTGTCCACGGAGAAGCTCGGCAAGCTGCTCCCGCTGCTCGTACCGGTATGTCCCGAGCAGCAGCACGGTACCGATCGTCGCGCGATCGGTGAGCAGCGAACGCACGTGCCGGGCATCGGCGCTGGCCTCGGCACGGGACGGGTCGAAGTAGCGGAGGTCCAGGCCCATGCCTCGCCGGGCGGCCTCGCGCTCAAGTGTCTGCCAGAACTCGGGAGCCCATGGTGCCCCCCCTTGACCAACGTCCGTCGGCGCAATGCGCGAGACCACACGCAGGCGCGCCAGTGACTGGGGCATGGTCCGGGAGCAGATCCGGTAGCCCCTCCGGTGGGGTTCCAGCAGACCGTCTTCCACCAATGAGTGCAGCGAACGGCTCACTACACGACTGCAGGTGCCGTACTGCTCGACAAGCACCTTGACTGGGGGAAGCACTGCCCCTGGCGACAACGCGCCGAGGAGCACTTCGTGCCTGAGACGCTCCCGCACCTGCTTCCAGCGCACAGCGCCCTGCTCCCCATCAGACTCGGTGGGAAACACTTCGGTGGACAGCGTGCCGGGTGCACGCCAGATGCCGGCGCAGCCACGCGTCACCAGCAACCCTTTCGACTTCAGCACCTGCACCGCCCGTGCCGCGGTCGAGCGTGCAACACCACACTCGTGCGCAATCGACGCGGTCGTGGGAAACCGTTCCTGCCCGGCGGCCAACCGCGACATCAGGTACTGCACGACGAGTGGTGTGCGGGCCGGTCGACCCATCTGCCCTCCATTGTTTCCGGTCTATTTGAACTAATAATATGCTATTTGGTCATCGACTTGTTGGGTGCCAGCCGGGTCTGACCGAATACTATAGGAATAGGGTTCAGCCACGCCGGGGAGGGGACACCATGCTCAAACGACCTGCCGCACTGGGCGCAGGACTGCTGGTGGTGCTTGCGGCAGGCGCCTGTGCCGCGTTCACCGACACGACGATCGTGAGCGCACTGTGGATCGGCAACAGTTTCACCGCCAAGTACGTGCTGCCCAACTCGCTCAAGACGATGTTGCGTGGGGCGCCCGACAACACGTACATCATCATGAACAACACCGAGAAGATCGAGTGGGGGCAGAATCTCAAGTATCACTACGAGAGCACCGATGCGTTCCAGACACTGGTCAACGGTGATTTCGACTACGTGATTCTGCAGGACTTTCCCTACAGCAGCAGCGCCGGGGAGCAGCAGAACCTCAATGAGTACGGGGAGCTCTTTGTGAATGCCGCGATCCAGAGCGGCGCAACACCGGTCATGTTCTGGACCTGGCCGCCTGAGGCGAACAAGTCGCAGCTCGGCGATTTCGTGCAGATGTACGAGTCGTTCTGTGCCACGCGCGACGTCATGATTGCGCCGGCCAATGTCGCCTGGCGTCATGTGTTCACTCAGCACCCGAACTACCCGCTGTACAACGAAGACCAGCTGCACCAGTCGCAGTACGGCCACTACCTGAATCTCTGCGTGTTCTTCTCGGTGATCAAACAGCTCTCAGCCGAGGGGATCACCTACCGCATCTGGGGCGAGTACCCGTCGGCGCCCCCCACACTGATGGCGGCTGATACCGCCACCTACCTTCAGGCCCAGGCCTGGGCCGTGGTGGACAGCATGCTTGGGCCGTTCAGCACCGCGGTCAGGCACGGCGGACAGCCGCAGCGCGTGTCCCAACAACCGGCCTCGGGGCTCGCTCCTGTCGTGATGCTCGGAGGGCGCTGCCTGCAGCGCGGCATCGACCCCACTGCCCGGCTCGTTCTGCCCAATGGCGCAGCGCTTCCCGTCGCCGCCGGCACGCGAGTTCCTGGCTTCGCCGTTGCCGGACACACAGAACCGTAGGCAACCGCATCTGGGGGCCCGCCGCGGGTCGAGGTCAACGGCTTCCCTCACACCGCCGCGTCTCCCCATCCGGTGTGCGGCTCCGCCTCCCGCAAGAACATCACCTGCTTCCTGGTTGACGCTCGTGTCTGTCAACCACCAGGGCCAGTACCGCGAGTGCCGCCAGTACCACCCACCCCGCACTCAACACCAGCCGCACCGGTTCGACCGCCCCCGCCGGGTATGAGTCGATGAACCTGCCTGCGACCATGAACAGGATCTCGCCGGTCCCCCACGCCCCGCCGATCGCCAGGCCTACGCGCAGTCGGTGCGCCTCTCCCTTCGAACGGCGCGCCAGCACGACTGAGAGTGAGAACGTGCTTCCGATGGTGATCCCGGTGAGCGCGCCCCAGAGCGCTGCCACCGAAGGAGACGCGGGATGCAGCAGCAGCCAGTAGAACGGCGTGCCGCACACCAGCAGCCCGAACACCAGGCGGCTGTATCCGGTGAACCCTGACACATACCCCCAGCCGAACGCGCCGATCGCGCCACTCAGCCCCAGCGCAAACACTGTCGTGCCGCCCCACGCCTGCGCGTCCTGCCCGGGGAAACTGCGCACGAGCAACAGGGTGACCAGTCGCAGCAGCAACAGGTTGACCACCGCACTGCCAACCGCAAGCGGCAGGGTAAGTGAGAACGGAAGGAGCGCCGCACGTTGGGTGCCGCCGTCCTGCTCTGCCTCGGGCGCGTAGTACCGGTGGAGACCTGTAAGCACCACCAGCGCCGCGAGCACCAGCGATGGCAGGGCGAGCACCCAGAAATGCCTCAGCGCTTCCACGCCGGCCCGTTCCACCCAGACCCCCGAAATCAAACTCCCCGCCGAGAACCCGAAGTAGCCGCCGGAGAGAAAGAAACCAACCCCCAGCCCTTCGCGTCTCCGCCCAACGGCCGAGGCCGTCAGGGTTGCCTCAGGGTGCACAAGCCCGATCCCCACACCCGAAACCACCAGGAGCACTGCCGCGAACGGTATCGACCGGGTCAACCCCACCAGCGCGAGCAGTGCGGCAGCGGGCGGCGCCACCACAAGGAGCAGTGGCATGCCGCGTTTCGGAAGCAGCCATCCGCCGAGCGGCTGCACCAGGTTGATCACAAACGCACTCCCGCCTACCAGAAGGGCGATGGTGGTGAGGCTTGCGTTGAAGTGTGTCGTGAGTGCCGGCTCCACCAGCGGGACCAGCATGCCCGCATAGAAGTCCACCACGGCGTGCACCAGCGTGAGCACGACCAGGCCGGCGTGCTCGACCC
>CAZJJT010000193.1:0-7953 GCA_964546395.1 uncultured Fibrobacterota bacterium | reverse complement strand
TGTGGAGGACCTCGCCGCCGAGTCGATTCAGTCTCTCGAACTGGTGGCAGCCCTGGAGGAGGAGTTCGGGGTGGAGATGAACGAGAAGGACGCGCTGAAGGTCACGTCGGTTGGTGCGGCCGCGGCGTTTATCGACGAACTCCTGGCGAAAAAGAAGTGAACCACGATGTGCGGGGGGAGAGACGTCTCCTTCCGTTCAAGGCCCGACGCTGAGACGGACGCTGTGGGGTTTGCGCGCACCCGCAAGTCTCCGACGCTTGCCGGCAACGACGAGAGTCGCCGCCACCTGCTTCGGACACGCCACCCGGACGTCCACGTCATTGCCGCTCCGCTCCCAGCCCACCACGATGTCCCCTTGCGGTGAGGGGACCAGTGCCGACACGGACGCGATTCCCGGCACGAACTGCGGCGCGACCTCGATGTGCTTCCAGGCGGGTGCGGTCTGGCGGATCCCCGCAAGGATGTTGACCAGGTGGTACGAGGGGTGGGCGGACCACGCGTGCGAGAGACTGCTGCCGCTTCCCGGATGCCAATCGAACCCCTCCCAGGTGGTGCCGGTCGCGGTCATTGGTTCCCACTTCCGACGGATGAACGCCACGACCTCGGAGCCGTATCCCCGCTGTCCCAGCAGCTCGAGCACGTAGGTCGACCAGAACGCTGATGGCATGCCTCTGCCCTCCGAGGGCTCATCGCGCAGGTACGGCAGCAGGAACGCATCGATGAGGTGCTGGTGCGACTCGGACGCAAGACCGAGCGTGAGCGCCATGGTCTGATCGTGTACCGAGTAGTGCGGCACGCGCCGCCCCCGGCCGTCCACGTGCATCGCGCGCCGCCCCTTTGCGTCGAGGCCACCCTCGAAGCATCGCCTGTTCGGATCGTACAGGTGCTGCATCACCAGGCGCTCGTGCGTGCGTGCGCGCCGTGCCATGGCCGTGGCATCACCCGTCATGTGCGCGGTGCCCAGCAGCTCCACCACCGCGCGCAGCGTCAGCAGGTACCACAGGTTGAGCAGCGTCGGTGCTTCTCCTTTGTAAAGGTATGCCCAGTCCCCGAAATACCAGTAGCGCCTGTCGTGACGAAGCAGACCGGAGGCGTGACGCGCCTCGGGGCTGTCGAAGTATGCAAGCACTTGCTGCACGCGCGGCCACTGCTCGCGGAACAGGGAGATATCGCCGGTCTGCCACCAGTAGTCGCGGATGGTGAGGATCCAGGTGAGGGAGAAGTCAGGAAGGATGCAGTTGTAGGCAACGGTGGGCGCATGGCCGAAGGTCAGGCCGGTTGCCGTGCTTTGGCCCGCGATCGAGCGGATGCCGCGAGCGAGAAGCCGCGCATCACCATCCATGTAGAACGTGTTGCGCGCCTGCACCCGTGCATCACCCCACCACTGAGCCTGCTCGCGCCACGGAGTGTCCATGTAGCTGTCAAGACTACAGATACGCTGTGATCGGCGACACGAGTCCACGATGGTATTCAAGGCAGTGTCTGAGCATACACACTGTCCACGCATGGTGAACGGGTAGCCGTAGTGTCGGACGGTCAGTTGCACGGTCAGGGGTGATAGGGCATTGCGCACTACCACAGTGACATAGCGGAACCCGTTGATATGGAAAAAGTCGTGATAGTTGTGGCCGGCGGTGAGCCGCAGGCGGTTGGCAACCGCAACATGGCACGCCTCTGCGGGCCTGTGAAGGGCTGGCATGCACCCGTCAAGCCCCTCGTGGAAATGCAGATCAATGACTTCGCCCCCACGGCTGTCGGCCCTGATGATGACGTTTCCAACGCGGTACTCCCCCGCATCGAGAGTCACTGCACACCATCGATCCACTCCGCTTGCCGGTACTGTCAGCGTTGCCCATCCGCTGTCCAAAATAACACGTATATCATTTGTTGACAACCAGTTAGCTGAGTTGGCCTCGGCGACCCATGGCCAGGCAACGTTGTCCCAACAGCGCCACCCCTCGGCGCAGGCGCCCTCTGCGTATCCGAGCGCACGGGTTGGTGGGGCAAGGAGGTGTTCGAGCATGGGTACACCACGGGCTTCGACAGTGTCATACGGAGCACGGCCGAACGCCACATCCCCGTCCCAGGACACACCGTGTTCCGGTGCGCCTGCCCAACTGCCAACGTCACAGGCACCATCAGCAATCCATTGCCACGCATCTTCTTTACTTTCAACATGTTCCTGGAACGCAAGCTGCAGCGAATACCGTGCGGTTGCCGCACGTATCGCCGGGTCACGCCGCATCTTCCAGGAGTGATCCGACACAACACTGGTGCTGCCCCACCGGCCGGCACAGATCACCCCGGCGCACGCCTGATGGCGGTACTGGAATGTGCCGATGCCAGGGTTGTACGCCTGGATCGAGATCCAGTTGTGGCCCGGTCTCAACACCGGCGCCAAGTCGACCTCATCGAAGGGCCAGTGGTGCTGGTAGCCGCGCGCCGGTCCGCGACAGACGAACTGCCCGTTCACCCACAAGCGGTACGATTGGTCGGCCGTGATGAAGAACGGGGCATGACGCAGGTGTCTGGGCAGGTCGAAGTCGTGCCTGAACTGCGCGTATGTGTTGTACAGATAGAGCTGACCCCCGGGCCAGATCCATCGTGCACTGCGGAGCGGGTGAGCGTCAGGGAGCGGCGGGGTTGACTCAGTTGCAGCTGGTCGCGTTGTCATGGCATGCCTCCGGGTATGCGAGGCAAAATACGCTGCCCGCCCTGGACGCGATCTGTCCCGGACTGCTGAAAAGGAAACCGAGGCTGCTTTCAGGCGTCGCTGAGCTTCGCGATCGCGTCAGCCAGCGCCTGGGGCTGCGCGAGGAACGGTGCGTGTCCGGTGGCGAGTCTTTCCACCGTGCCGCATGCCACATGGGTGTACATCTTCTCCTGCATGCCCGGCGTGAGCGCATGGTCGTCCGTACACAACACCGCGTGCTTGGGGACCGAACCGTACCGCTCAGGGGTCACTTCGATGGTTTCGAACAACGGCGACACCGACTGCACCGACAGCTTCGAACAGGCCCACTTCACGTCGTCATCGGAACACCCGTTGTAGATAATCTCGCTGACCTTGTCGGGTTTCAGTGAGAGTTCTGTCTGTTCCTCGTTGAGCGCGAACGCGTCAGCAAGCTGTGACTCGGTGTCTTCGTCGAGCAGCTGTCCGACCGTCATGCCGGCCACACCCGTGAACCCGCTTACGTAGATAAGCCTGTCCACCTTGTCGGGCATGCTCTCGGCGACGAGCGACACTACCGCGCCGCCCATGCTGTGGCCCGCGAGCACCACCTTGCCCTCCATGCCCATTACCACTCTGCAGACCGCATCAACATAGCGGTCCATGGTGACGACATTCAGCGGCGTGGTATCGGCGCCGTGGCCCGGGAGATCGGGTGCAGCCACGGGCGCAGCGCTCTTCTGCAGAAGCGGCACAACCCGCTCCCAGCACCATCCGCCATGTGCCGTGCCATGTACCAGAACCGTAGGTTTCATCGGGCCTCGCTGCTCACGCAGAGTTCTCTCACACAATATGTGTCCGTAGAGAGGGTTGGCGCCACTCCGACCCCGTATTTGTGCATACTCGCGCGTCAGCGCTTCCGCGGTGGTGGGAGTCGCACCTCGAACAGAAGCGGCCAGTTCTTGCCCGTAAGGTAGAACACGTCGCGCGAAGGGTCATGTGCGATGCCGTTGAGCACATTCTCCTCAGGCATCGGTCCGGTGCGCTCGAACAACTCGCGGCAGTCGACCAAGCGCGCAACCGCCCCGCTACGCGGGTCGATCTCGGCGATGAACGTCGAGTACCAGATGTTCGCGTACAGCATGCCGTGCGCGAACTCGAGTTCGTTGAGGCTGCGCAACGGCCTGCCGTTGAGCCGCACGGGGACTGTCGCCACGAGACCGAACGCCCGGTTGCGCACATAGACAGTGTCGGTGCCATTGCTCATATAGAAGTGGATCTGGTCGGATGCCAGCCCCCACCCTTCACCGTCGTACGCCAGCTGCACGGCTTCGCGGGCCATGGAGGGCAGTTCGTATACCATCGCAGAACCTTGTTGCCAAGTCAGTTGCACAAGGTGAGTTCCCAGCACCGCAATCCCCTCGGCGAAGACCTGTGGCAACTCCGCGCGCCACCGCACGTCCCCGTTCTCCAGAGAGAGGACGCGCAGGCTTGACCGACGACCCAGCGGTGCCCCGGTGCTTTCGAGCAGTGTTCGTTCGTGCACCAGCAGTCCCTGCGTGAACGCGAGCGTGTCGTGCGGGATGCTGCGGAGGATTTCGGGGGCGACGGTATCGGCAGAGCACGGTGCCGCCTCGACCTGCTCCCGTGCGGAGCAGGACAGTCCCGCGGACCAGACCGCTGCCAGTACAGTGATGCAGCACAGGGCTCTGAGCATTGGCGACCTCAAAGCGGCAAAATACGAGCAGGCCACACGTGAAGTATTTATCACAACGCATGGGCAGCCCAAAGCGTGTCGTGATCGTTGGCGGGGGAGCGTCGGGCATGGTCGCCGCCCTCGCGGCCGCGCGTCACGGCGCACAGGTGACAGTGTTCGAGAACTACGAGCGCGTGGGACGAAAACTGCTGGCAACCGGCAACGGCCGCTGCAACCTGACCAACATGCATGTTTCGTACGAGCACTACACCGGCGGTCCACGGGAGTTCGTGGCACCGCTGCTTGCCGAGTTCACGCCCGACACCGTGCGCGCGTTCTTCGCCGAACGGGGAGTACTCAGCCGAGTCGAAGAGGACGGGCGGGTATACCCGGTGACCGGGCAGGCGGCCACGGTCCTCGATGCCCTTCGGGCGGCAATGGAACAGACCGGAGTCGACATCGTGTGTGGCTCTCCGGTCGCGGCAGTCAGCAGTGATCGTCACACGTTCGTGCTTGCGGTACAGGGCGGCACGCGCGCTGCCGACCGTGTTGTCGTTGCGGCCGGCGGGAGTGCGGCGCCACACCTTGGCGGCTCGGACCGCGGCGTGCAGCTTCTGGCAGCACTCGGTCATGGAACCGTACCGACGGCGCCGGCACTCGTGCCGCTGCGGACCAACCCGGCGTTCGGCCCACGTGTCAAGGGAGTCAAGGTCCGGTGCGCGGCACGACTCGACATAGACGGGCGGACGGCGGCCGAACAACGCGGTGAAACACAGTTCGCGGAGTACGGGCTGAGCGGCATTCCCCTGTTTCAGTTCAGCCTGCGCGCCGCCGAAGCAATACGGACGGGCACGCCGGTGGCGGTTGTGCTTGATCTGGTGCCGGAGCTTGACGAACGGGAACTCACGGCACACCTTCGGGGCCGCATGGCGCGCTGCGGCGAGGGCACGGCGGAAGCGATCTGTGCCGGTACCGTGCACAAACGACTACTCCCGCTCATACTGCAGACGTGTGACATCGCCCCCCGTGCCTCGCTGCGCGAACAGGACCTTCCGACGGTGGCTTCGGCGCTCAAGCAGTGGCGCTTCGCGGTGAGCGGCACGCTCGGGTGGCGCGAGGCGCAGGTGATGGCCGGCGGGGTATCGGCTGCGCAGTTCTCGCCGCTCACCCTCGAGTCGAAACTGGTTCCCGGGTTGTACGCGTGCGGCGAGGTGCTCGACGTTACCGGTGAGTGCGGCGGCTACAACCTTCACTGGGCCTGGATATCGGGTCTGGCTGCGGGAGCCGCAGCAGCGGTGTGACAGCGAGGCCCCCTCGATGATCCGTGTCCACCAGGTCCGCCTCCCGCTCGACCACGATGAGAGTCGCATGCGCCGCGACGTGGCGCGCGTGCTTGGGATTGCGCCGCGCCACATTGACAGAATGGAAGTGTACCGCCAGGCGATCGACGCGCGCCGCAAGAGCGACATCAGGCTGGTGTACACCGTGGATGTCGAAGTCTCAGGTGCTCGTCGGCCGGACCTGCGGTGGTGCCGCGGCAGGGCGAGCGCCGTACCCGACGAGAACTACCACCCGCCAGCCCACGGCCTCGAGCCGCTCCGCCACCGTCCTATCGTCGTCGGCGCCGGGCCAGCCGGGCTGTTCGCGGCGCTGCTGCTGGCACGCGAAGGGTACCGCCCAATGGTGCTGGAACGAGGCAAACCAGTGGAGCAGCGGTGCCTCGACGTCGAACGGTTCTGGCGCGACGGCACGCTCGACCCCGAATCGAACGCGCAATTCGGTGAAGGCGGGGCGGGGACGTTCTCTGACGGGAAGCTCAGTACACTGATCAACAACCCCCGCTGCAGACACGTGCTCGAAACCCTCGTTGACTGCGGCGCGCCGCGCAGCATCCTTACGCAGAACAAGCCGCACGTGGGCACCGATCGGCTGCGGGAAGTCGTCCGCACGCTTCGTGGACACATAGAGGCACACGGAGGTGAGCTGCGGTTCGGGGCGAAGGTCTCTTTGCTACATGTTGATAATAGCAGCATTTCTGGCATCACAGTAGGAAGAGAAGAGAAAATTGCGTGTGATGTCTGTCTGCTGGCGATCGGCCATAGCAGTCGTGATACGTTCCGCATGCTGCACCGCGCCGGGGTTCCGATGGAGCGGAAGGCGTTCGCCATCGGTGCCCGTATCGAGCATTTGCAGAGCCAGATCGACGCGGCCCAGTACGGGCGGTCCGCCGGCGACCCGCGACTGGGCGCCGCCGACTACAAGCTGGCGTGGCATGGCCCGGACGGGAGGTCGGCATACACGTTCTGCATGTGTCCGGGTGGACAGGTAATTGCCGCGAGTTCGGAACCGGCTGGAGTAGTAACCAACGGCATGAGCTTCCGGGCACGGTCCGGCAGGAACGCCAACGCAGCTCTGTTGGTCAGTGTGGTGCCTGCGGACTTCGGGGGAGCGGATGTGCTGGACGGGTTCGCGTTCCAAGCCCGATGGGAGCAATTGGCGTACCGGGCCGGCGGGTCAGACTACCGGGCACCATCACAACAAGTATCTGATTTCATTGGTGATAAACGCTCAACGATGTTCCGGTCTGTCCTGCCAACGTATACCCCCGGGGTGGTACCGGCAAACCTTCGATCCTGCCTTCCTGAACCGGTCTGGCGCACGATGGCCCAGGCGATCCCGGCGCTGGGGCGCAGGCTCAGGGGGTTCGACCATCCCGAAGCGGTGTTGACCGGCGTCGAGGCGCGGAGTTCCTGTCCGGTGCGCATCTTGCGCGACAGCTCATTGCAGTGCAGTATCGCGGGGCTGTACCCGGCAGGGGAAGGGGCGGGGTATGCGGGGGGGATCATGTCTGCTGCGGTTGATGGCATGGCATGTGCAGAAGCGATATTATCAAGATATGCAACACGTTAGACGTACCCTCACCATCATCGATGGGCGGCGAGCTACCGCCGCAGCAACCGCACCGGCGTGTCGAGCAGCGTCTCCGCGGCACTACTCACCGCTTCATCCACGGTGCAGCGCCCCTGGGCCACCTTCTCGGCCAGCACATCCGCCATCACCGTCTTCACCATCACCGACTTGGCAAAGAGCCACTCCACGCAGTAGGCGTCGCTGAAGAAGCCGATCTGGTTGCCGACCGGGAGCATGTCGAAGCGCGTGCTCATCACCTGTCGGACACTGTCGGCGAAGAAATTGTGCCACCAGTACCCCGCAAGGGTGAGGTTGGGAAGCTCGCGGCTGAGCGTGCAGAGCGACTGCTCGGCGTGGCGGGATGCGTTCATGGCGATGAAGCGGACGCGGGGGTGCGCGGCGAGCAGTGAGGCGAACTCGCCAACAGTCTCCTGGCGAAACCTGCTGGCGGTCTCGTGCGGAAGCGCTTCGGCACCCATTGACAGGACGAGCGCGATGCGCTCCGGCCGCTGCTCCAGTGCCGAGAGGAAGCGATCGAGAATGAATGAGGCATAGACGTCGCGGTCGAGTTCGGTTGCTTCCGAGCGGTGTGCCAGCGCCTGCATCATCTGCCGGTCGGTAACCGCGCGGTACGTGATATCGGCCAGATCATCACCCGCGAAACCGACCCGCACCG
>CAZJJT010000192.1:0-8006 GCA_964546395.1 uncultured Fibrobacterota bacterium | reverse complement strand
ACTTCTTCGGCTGGCGGATCCTGGCCATCACCGCCGTAGCCGGCGCCGCGGCATTTATCACCGAATGGATCATGGCCTCCAGCCGTAAAGGGAAAGTCAGCTACGCCTGCTTTGTGACCGCGCTCCTCTACGGCCTTTCCCTGCCGCCCACCGTCCCCTGGTGGATTGCGGCCACCGGGGCCATCGTGGCAATCCTCTTTGCCAAGGAAGCGTTCGGGGGGTTCGGCAAGAATGTGTTTAACCCGGCAGTGGTAGGGCGAGCGTTCGTGTATGTGAGTTTCCCTCTGCCCCTGACGTCGGCGTTCGTACCCGCGTTCCGCACGTTCCCCGGCGGCCTCGTCCACTGGAGCTTCGCGTCTTCCGGCCCCGCTCCTCTCTGGCTCGCAGAGGCGGGCCTTACCGTGTCGGATGCCGTGACCGCGGCGACACCGATGTGGGCGCGGCGCGACTTCGGTTTCATCACCTCCGCGTGGGACCTGTTCACCGGGGCAATCGGCGGGGTGTTCGAGT
This sequence comes from uncultured Fibrobacterota bacterium, assembly GCA_964546395.1. Lineage (GTDB taxonomy): Bacteria > Fibrobacterota > Chitinivibrionia > Chitinivibrionales > CAZJJT01 > CAZJJT01. Next base: position 7,496 of record CAZJJT010000192.1, on the reverse strand, counting down.
ACAGGGGCTCGGCGATGGCGCTGGGGGCAGGGAGCATGGGTGAAGTGAGCGCGGTGCTGATCCTGCTCGCCGGCGCCTACCTGCTGATCACGAAGACAGCCAACTGGCGGCTGGTCTCCTCCTGTGTTCTGGGCGCCCTGGCTGCCACGGTGCTGTTCCGCTACGGTCTCGGTATCGATACCGTGCCGCCGGTGGCATTCTCGATGCTGTCGGGGGGGCTGCTGTTTGCGGCTGTGTTCATGGTAACCGATCCGGTGAGTGCTCCCAAGCGGCCCCTGTCGCAGTGGATCTACGGCGCCTTCGTCGGCCTGATGGTCGTGTTCTTCAGGTTCAAGGGCGTATTCGCCGGCGGCGTCGCCTTCGCAATCCTCCTCGGCAACATACTTGCTCCTTCACTGGATCTCTGGCTCGCCCGCATCGCAGCCGGTCGCACGGCGGAGAAACCTGCATGAACCGCAACGCGCCGCCCTTCGTAATCGGGTTCGTCGCCGCCCTGTGCATCGTGTTCGGCGCAGGCGTGGCCGCCGTGCACTACGCGACCACCGGGCTGCTGGCGCGCAACGAAGCGCTTCACCGCAACCGCGTGCTCTGCGAGGCGTTCGGCCTTGATATCGACGCGGGGCTGGCCGAGGCATACGCGGCCGCTGTGGCACAGGCGCTGGAGGAGATCGAGCTCAACACCTCGCAGGGCCCGATGACAGTGTACCGCAACAGGCGTCAGCGAACCGTGGGATTCGAGTTCTCCGGTATGGGTTTCTGGGACCGTATCGAAGGCGTGCTGGTGCTCGATGAAGGCCTCGAGACCGTACGCGGCATCAGGTTCACCAGTCAGAAGGAAACACCCGGTCTCGGGGCGCGCATCGAGGAGCCTTCGTTCCTCGGACAGTTCGCGGGACTCAGGGTGGCGTGGGACGCGCCGTCCGGCGAACGCGTGGTCGTGGGTGCATCGGGCGGGACCGGCAGTAACCGTGTCGACGCGATCACCGGGGCCTCGCAGACATCCTTTGCGCTCATGCGATTGCTCAACGCCGAGTTGGCGCGGTTCCGCGATGCGTGGCGTGCTGCCCGCGCCACGGGAGGCCTGGCCCATGGCTGACACACCCCGCACCGTGTTTCTCAAGGGTCTCTGGAGCGATAACCCGGTATTCCGCCAGGTACTCGGCATCTGTTCGACCCTGGCTGTCACCAACCTGCTGGCCAATACGCTGTTCATGTGCGTGAGCGTGGTGCTGGTAACGGCGCTCTCCAACTTCTTCATCTCGCTGCTGCGCAACTACACGCCGCGGCGCGTGCGGATCATGGTGCAACTGCTGGTCATCGCGAGCTTTGTCATGATTGTCGATATCGTGATCAGGGCAGTGGCGCCGGATGTCCACCGGTTCATCGGACCCTACGTCGGACTGATTATCACCAACTGCATCCTGATGGGGCGTGCGGAAGCGTTTGCCAGTCAGAACACGCCGGGGCTCTCGTTCCTGGACGGGTTGGCGATGGGGCTCGGCTACTCGGGCGTGCTGGTCCTGATAGCCTGCGTGCGCGAGCCCCTCGGGTTCGGCACCCTTCTCGGCTTCCCCCTTCCCGTACGTGACCTGTGGTGGCACCAGTGGGTAATCATGGTGATGCCGCCGGGGGCGTTCTTCATGCTCGCGGTGGTCACGTGGGTTGCACGCGGCGCGTTCGCACCGGTACAGCCGAAGGCAGGAGGATAGGCATGGAACCCGCAACCCTCTCGTTTCCCGCCACGCTCGCGCTCATTTTCATCTCGGCCGCGTTCACCGACAACATCCTGCTCGCACGGTTCCTGGGCATGTGCTCGTGCCTGGGCGTATCGCGGAAGGTGGACACCAGCCTCGGCCTCGGCTCCGCCGTCATCTTCGTGACTGCCTCCACCGCTGCAATCAACTACCTGGTGTACCGCCACCTGCTTCTTCCCCTCGGGCTGGACTATCTCCGGCTGATCACGTTCATCGTGGTGATTGCGGCGTTCACGCAACTGGTGGAGATGCTCATCGAACGGTTCTCGGAGAAACTCTACAACGCCCTCGGTATCTTCCTCCCGCTCATCGCGGTGAACTGCGCGATTCTCGGTATATCGATCTTCATGCTCAACAAGCCCTACGGGTTCTGGCAAACCTTCGCGTTCGGCCTTGGCGGCGGGTTCGGCTGGTTCGTGGCTATCGTGCTGGTCGGCGGTATCCGCGAGAAGATCAACGAGTCGGCGCTCCCCCGCGGCCTTGCCGGCCCCGGCATCACACTGCTGATCATCGGCATCATGTCGCTGGCATTCGTCGGGTTCTCGGGGATGATCAAGATATGAACGCCGAAGTCCTGGTGCCGATCGCGGTATCGGTGGGGTTCCTCACCGGCACAGGCGTGCTGCTTGCGGGCCTCCTCCTCGCCGCCGAGCGCACCATACTCAACTACGGCCCCTGCACCATCGATATCAACGACGGCGAGAGGAGCGTGACGGTTGGCGGCGGCGCGTCACTGCTTGCCAGCCTCGCCGACAACGGCATTTTCATTCCCTCCGCCTGTGGCGGCCGCGGCAGTTGCGCCTACTGCAAACTTCGCGTTTTGGCGGGCGGGGGGGCCGTGGGTCCTGTCGAGGAGCCGAGTCTCAGCCCCGAAGAGCGCAGCGGGGGCGTGCGCCTCTCGTGCCAGGTGAAAGTGCGCGGCAACCTGCGTATCGAGGTCCCGCGTCATCTGTTCTCGGTCAAGCGATTCACGGGTGTGCTCGAACACAAGCGCCCTCTCACCCACGACATCGTCGAACTGCGCATCCGCCTGACATCCCCTGAGCGTATCGAGTTCACCGCCGGCCAGTACGTGCAGCTGGAGTCGCAGGCGTACCGCGGAAGAGACGCGGTGATGCGGGCGTACTCGATATCGTCGATGCCCTCCGATGCCGGATACGTGGAACTGATAGTCCGTCTGGTGCCCAACGGGATCTGCACCACCTGGGTGTTCGAACACCTTCACGAAGGGCAGACCGTTGCCCTCTCGGGGCCCTACGGCGAGTTCAAGCTGAGCGGTACGCAGGCACCCGTGATCTTCATCGCAGGCGGCAGCGGCATGGCGCCGATCTGGAGCATGTTGCGCCACATGAAAGAAGCCGGGAATACCCGTCACGCCACCTACTTCTTCGGGGCACTCACGCAGACCGACCTGTTCTTCGTCGATGAGCTCCGGGCGCTGCAGCGCGACGCGCCGTGGTTCGAGTTCGTGCCGGCGCTTTCGAAGGAACCGCAGGACAGTGGCTGGGACGGGGACCGTGGGCTGATTACCGATGTTGTCGCGCGGCACTTCCCCGACACTTCGGCACATGAAGCGTACCTGTGCGGGTCGCCAGGAATGATAGATGCGTGTCTACAGGTGCTGAGTGCGGGCGGCATGCCCGTCGAGCACATATTCTACGACAAGTTCGCCTGAGGGGAGCCTGACCAATGAAACGTGCGCCCTCCGACAACGACCTTCACCACAACCTCGAGCCCTCACGGTTCGCCGCTGAAGGGTTCCTGGGCGAGGACCCGCGAGCGGTTGAGGAGATAGTTGCCGCGGATGCGGCCGAACTCGACCGGGCCGGCGTGCCGCTGGCGTGTCTCGTGGACGCGCTCCGGCAAGCCTGGCGCAAGGGGCGCGAGGGGCTGGGCGCCGAAGTGGACCTGGGAAACAACCGGGTGGCGGTGTACCACGAATCGATGGGGCGGATTCCTTCACCGTTCCACGGCGAAGGCGTGTTCGAGAAGGGCGAAGTAGTGGTGATCAACCGCACCACCAACGACACGATGGCGCTCACTGCGCTCGGACTGCACCTGATAGAATCACATGGGTTCTTCCAGGGGATCGGAAGCCGCTATCGGCTCGATCCCCTGAAAGCAATCGCCATGGTGGGGCTGCAGACTACGGCAGGCAGGTAAGGCGCTGTTCCTTCGTCGCCAACCGGCCGCCGTCCTCGCCATACGCGGCAACCTCAAGCACGTACACCCCGCTGCGTACCCCCGCCCCCGCGCCGCCTTCCCACACCGCGCGGTTCATCCCGACACGCAAGCCGCTGCGCTGCGTGCGGCGCCACACCAGCCGCCCGGCGGCATCCACCAACCGGTACTCGACGCGGCTGACATGTTCGGGAAGCATGAACTGGACTGCGAGACCCCGCCGGAACGGATTGGGGAACGCGGTGAGCTGCGCCAGCGGCGCAACACCCGCCAGTGCAACACGCTCGAAGCCGAGGCCACCCACGGTCAGCACTCGCACGGTTGTAGCCCCCGGGGCGAGTTCCACTAACTGCTCCGATGAAGCCGGGGTCGCCTGACCGCTCGACGGGTCGACCACCATCACGCCCATCGTCTCGTCAAGCTGCTCAAGACCTTCCACGTGCCACCGCACGGTGCGCGCCTGCGTGTCGTTGTTGTAGAACTGAAGGTCATAGCGGACACCGCCGCGCTCGGTGCGGTGCGCGACCACGTGACCGTATGTCCTGCCGCACCGCGGATCGTAGACCCGCACACCGCTGGCGGCAAACGACGGCGCGAGCGGTAGCCAGGTGGGTGAGGCGTTGTCGGCGGGCCGGTACGCGAGCACGACCGGCCCAACAGCCCCTTCACCCGACACATCCGCGGCAACTCGCAGCGACCATCCGCTCTCCTGCATGCCCTTGGCCAGCGTACTCGTCTTCCCCAGTGGCACGCTGGACATCAGGTACACTATCGGCGGGACCCGCAGATGTACCACCGAGTCCTCCGGGTTGTAGACCGCCAGACCCGTGGTGGGTTCCGAGCCCAGCAGCGACGTGCGGTCGCCAAACAGCGGCTCGCCAAGCACCGCGGCGTACACCAGGCTGGTGGTATAGCGGTTGCCGCTCAGCGTCCAGCGGTAGAACTGGAGCTGGTCCGCCGAAGGGAACCCGGTGGCATCGAGAATATCCCCGATGTACAGGCTGAAGCGGTACGGGAGCGCGAGGTCGGTCCAGTCGTTGGGCGGCAGCGCGATCACCGCGGTGTCGCGGAGCGAGACGCTCAGTCCCGGACCGAAATCGAGCAGCTTGGTGTCAGCGGTCTTTATCCACATCAACTTGCCCGGTTTCAGGTCGAACACCGCCGAGCGCTGTGCGTCGTACTCGACCCAGTCATGCGGTGCGGTCGACGAGTCGAATGAGGTCGTGGGGTCGAAATAGCGGAACACTCTGCACTTCGTGTTGTCGTACCCGCTTCCGCCAATCACGCCGGCAATCATGTCACCTATCGCGGGGGTGTTGAGTTCGGCGGTCGTGCGCAGCGGCACCCAGCGGTTCCCCACCGTCGAAATGTCACTTCCCTGCACCTTGTACACCTGCCGCGAGATATTGATCGTGTCCGTATGCGGCCCGTCACTCACCACCAGGTAACCCCGCACGCCGTTGTCATGCGTAACGAAAATGCCCGGGATAGTGTCGACAAACAGACCGATCGTGCTCGAGAGCGTGTCGGAACGGTACTCGGTGGGCGCCTGCTCCCCGCGCGAACACAGCAGTGTCACCGCCACGTTCACACAGTTGTCGGACACGCGCAGCGAGTCGATGATAGGCGTGCCGGGCTGCACGGGTGCGGTGCTGGCCGTCAGCCACGAACTGGTGGGCGCCACGGTGTCAATCATGAGGATGACCGGCACCCCGTAGATATCGGTGAACCGAGCCTGCACGCTCACCATCCCCTGGCCATGCGTGTTGACCGATGTCGAGTTGTGAAGCACTTCCCAGTACCCCCCGGCGACCTGGCGGTACATGCGCACATCGCCCGGGCCGTACCCGGCCGGAATCGAATCATACGCAAGCGCCATGGTCACCGCGGGTCCCGACAACCCGGCCTCCGAGTAGAACCCAACACTCACCGGTACGAACCCGCTCGGTACGCTGGAGGGGCGGAACACATGCACGACATCCAGGTTGGTCCCGAGTTGCCCCAGCGGCCACGAGCCGATCGGCCAGATGCCCACCTTGCTGTTGAACGCCCACACCGTGTCACCGTCAATCATACGGAAATACGCGATAGGCTCGCGGTAGAAGTCCCCGGTGTTGACCACCGCCGTGGCCGAGTCGGGGTAGACCGGGGAAGGCGGCCCACCGGGTATTCTCAGCCGCAACACGACATGGTAGTCGGTCTGCCACCGCACATCTTCACCAAGGACTATGCGAAGTTCGGTGGTCAGGTCGGCCGTGCTCCAGTTCTGCGGCACGATAGCGGCGATGCTGTCGTAGTCGAACCCCCACACGTACCCCACTTGGGTGCCCACCGGAAGCGTGGTGTCGTAGTGCCACGCGACAGCGACTTCCAGTGTGGCCCCCGTGGTGTCGAACCACGAGGAGTCTATGCGCACATGGTTGGCAATCACCAGGGCCGTGTCCTCTTCCAGGGTGACCGCCTGCGCCATGGCCGGCGAAGCCGCGGTCGCGGTCCAGTCACCGGCAATGAGGGCCTGTGCAGCAAAGTGGTAGAGCGTCGAGGCATTCAGATTGCCGATCGTATCACTGACGATCGTGGCACGCAGGGTCACGGACAGAACGCCGGGGGCGATCACCCCCGTGGGAATCTGCGTCTGGCTGTAGAAGATGCGCACGCTGTCGGCCTGGCTCAGGTCGCTCGTCCCCCACGTCAGGGCCACCTCGTAGGAGCTTATCGGCGTGGCAGCGATCACCATGGGGTTGCTGGGAAGCGTGCGGCCGACACTGAACGAGGTCGACACGGCAACACTCGCCGCGCCGGCGTCACTTACCAGGCGCACGCGGCAGTAGAGGGTCCTGACTGACCCGCTGAACTCAGTATTGTGCACCACGGCACGGTAGATCCCGCCGCTCTGGTAGGCGTTGACCGTGTCGATCGCAATCGTGTCACGTGTCAACGTGCCTGCGAACAACGCATCGAAACTGGTCGTCACCACCACGGAAGCGACGTTGGCGGCCACTGCGCCGACGTTGCCGATATCGACGAGTACCGAATCGCTGTGGCCGCCGGGGTAGCTGCCGCTCACCGTGCACGGGTTGTCCGGCGGGGTCAGGTCGACCATGAGGACCGCATCGCCGTTCAGCGTATCGATTGCCGGCAGCGCATCGGGGTTATGCCAGCAAACACTCGCGGTGAAATAGTACGTTGAGTCACTCCCCGACAGCGCCGGCACGTTCACCAGCGTGTCGAGTTGTGTCACACCCGGACACCCCGTCCGCTGCTTGAGCGCGGCCGCGTTGAGCCTGATCACACCCGGGATAGTGGTGTCGGGCACACGCACGAACCCGCTCGACTGGTAGAAGATGGCGATGTACTCGGCGTAGATATCGTAGGCCGACACCGCCGTCGCCAGTTGGCAGAAATCAGAAACCGTCAGGAGCACCTGCGTATCGTTCACATAGGCGCCGCGCACGACAACGGGGTTGGTGGCAACAGGCACCGAGGGGGTCTGGACCTTGGCCGAGTCCGCGTACGCCCAGTTGCCGACCGTATCCTGCACCCACAGTGTTAAATTGTAGT
>CAZJJT010000191.1:0-8017 GCA_964546395.1 uncultured Fibrobacterota bacterium | reverse complement strand
GGAAGCGGTAGGCCGCGACGCGCACGCGGTGATGGATGGGGCGAAGGCCGACGGTATTTACGTCTTCGGAGGCGGAATCGACAACGACGTACCGCCTGGCAGGCTCGTACGACCCTCCGCCCCCCTCATGGCAATGTCGACCGGCTCCATGCCGACCTGCACCGCCTTCACTGCGACCCGCGTCGGCCTCACCCGGACCTGCATGGCCTTCGGCGCGACCTGCAGTGGCTTCCGCAGAACCTGCACCGCCTTCATTGGAACGTGAACCCGCCTTCCTGTTCACCTCCACCAGCTTCCCTGAGACCTTCACCGCCCTCATCGGCACCGGCATCGCCTTCACTGGGACCTGCTCCGCCTTCACTGGAGCCTGCACCGGCTTCAATGAAAGCTGCACCGCCTTCACACGAACCTCGACCGGCTTCCCACAAGCCTGCCACGCCGGTTCACGGGCGGTCGATGGCGTTCCGCGCACGGTCGACGGCGATCCATGGACGGTAGATGGCGCCTGACGGACGGTAGACGGCGTTCCACGGACGGTGGATGCCGTCCAACGGACCCTGCCGAGCGCAGGAGGAATCGCCGGTGTGCCGGCAGATGGCCGTGCACGAACACAGGCCGCGGCACACTTCGACTCCACAGGTGTGGCACGCACTCGCGACAAGTAGCCCTGAGCGAGCCCAAGGGGGCACCTGGATCTGCATACCTGACTGCGGGAGAACACACTGGCCATGCCGGCAGTCCGTTGCCGCGGCAAGGGGGGACAGAGGGTGAGCCCGTGGCGTACGGCAACCTGACGGAACCTGCGCGCGGGCGAAGTCCCGCCTATCGGCGGGACCGAGCGCGAAGTCGCGAGCCCAGCGGAGACCCGGTCCCGGCCCCCAGTATCGGCCCAAGGCCCTGACTGGCCGGGAGCCGCCCAGGGGAAACCGGCGCACTAGTGTAGTGTCTCACCCCAACCACCCACAAACCTGTTGCGCCAACCACCATCTTGCGCTATATTCCATTTGCATCTATTCTGAGTGTTTATTCATCTATTCTGAAAGGTGCCCAATGCCGCGAAACCAACTGGTCCAGTCTCTCCAGAGAGGTATGCACATATTGACACTGGTATCGGAGTCTAATAACGGACTGTCACTCAACGAAATATGCAGTGCGACAGGCCTCAGGCCGCCCACCGCCCACAACCTCGTCCGAACCCTCACCCACGAGCACTTCCTCGCCCGCAACGGCAACCCCCGGTACCTGCTCGGCCCCGCGGTCATGGAGATAGCCGGCCAGCACCGCCAGAGGGGCTTCCTGAAGGCTGTCGAGGCCCAGGTCCGCGCTCTGCACCGCGAGTTCGCCGGCTCCATCGTGAGCTTCTGCGAACTGCGCAGCCACGACATCCACATAGCCATGCGGATGTGGCCCCAACGGCCGGGTGTCATGGAACGCCCAGCCACGGCCACGATGCACCCCTATACCACGGTCACATCGCTCGTGTTCCAGGCATTCTGGCCGGGCGACCGGCTGGCAGTGTACCGCTCGCGCTTCCCGCTTTGGGAGCTCGGGGCACACCTCTGGCCCGCCGAAGAAGCGCTCGACGCCGAGCTCGACGGTATCCGCCGCAGGGGCTATGCAACGGCCCTGCGCAACCAGACCACGCTTCTCGTCGCCGCACCCGTGTTCGGCCCCGGCAACGATATCGTCGGCGCATTCGGCCTTCGCACCGACCACGTCGACGGCAGCCACCAGGATATCTCGCCACAACAGGGCGTAAGGCTCGTCGAGGCCGCACGCACGGTCTTGGAACCGGTTCGCTAGGAGGACAGCACATGCTCACATCGGCAGACATCAAGAAAGCAGGCCTGCAGTTCGGCGCCGACATGGTCGGCATCGGCAATATCGAGCGCTGGGAAGGCGCGCCACTGCAGATGGATCCCACGAAGATCATGCCCGAGTGCAAGTCGATCATCGGCATGGCCCTGCGCATCTTCCGCGGCAGCCTGCGCGGCATCGAAGAGGGAACTCACTTCGCCAACTACGCCTCGGAGGGGTATGGCGGAATCACCTACATGCACGCCCCCGCCGTCACCCGCCGGCTCTGCCGCCTCATAGAAGACGAAGGGTACGAGGCCATACCGCACGGTCAGAACGATGAGTGGCGGGCGATCGACAACCCGGGCCGCATGAAGTACCGCCACAGTGTGCCGGTGGCGCCGGGCAAGCCGCGGCCCGACGTCATGCTGCACAACCGTATCGCCGCGTTCCTGTGCGGCCTGGGCGAGATCGGCTACAGCAAGGTGTTCCTCACCCCGAAGTTCGGCCCGCGGCAACGCCTGTTCTTCATCCTGACCGAGTTGGAGCTCGAACCCGACCCTATCTACGACGGGCCCCAGCTGTGCAACCGCTGCATGGCGTGTGTCAAGGCCTGCCCCGGCAACGCCATCAGCCCGCACACAACGGTGAAGGTCACGCTCGCCGGTCACCAGGTCGAATGGGGCGAGCTCAACAGCCGGGCGTGCGACCTCGCGTTCCGCGGCGGCGGCGAGATTGCGCCCGAGCCGCTCCCCGACAGCAAGGAGTACGTGTTCGGCAATGTCCACCGCAGCTCCTGGAGCCCCTACTACAAGAAACCGCACAACCTCTACAACACCGGCCAGGCGGTCTGCGGCGGTCGCGGCTGCGTCCGCGCCTGCATGATATCCCTCGAAGAGCGGGGCGTGCTGCAAAACTCGTTTAAGGAGAAGTTCCGCCGCCGCAAGCCCTGGAGCGTCGACTGGTCGCTCTACGCCCACCTCGACGAGGTACCCGTCGAGAAGGTCGACTACGCCATGGAAGTGGACCACTGATAGGAGTGCGCAGTGGCACGCCGCACAGAAACGACCTGCATCTTTCTGAAGTGTTGGGTGAAACAGGCGGAGTTGACACCAACCCGGCATTCTGCGACATTTGCGCCCTGGACCATGCCAGAGTACCCACTCGGCGGGCTCCTGCTCCGGCCTGGTCGCGCGGCTGGACCCGACATCGAGCGATGGCACCACAGGCAAGCGCAACGGACTGCCCGTGTTGGCCGACGCGTGGCGGCGCAGTACGGCGAGGCCCGTGGTCTGCCTGGGTATGCCCCGAACCGTCCTGAGGGACGGGGCGCAGCCTGTCGGTCGCGGGTTCAGCGCGGGTACCTCCCCTACCTTACAGGACCACGCCCGATCCGAGGGCTGTCGCGCCAGGGAGGCCCGGTGCTGCCCCCAGGGCAGCAGGCGCCCGGCTGGACCATGCCCCGGCACACCACCGATGTCGGTACCTGGGCACCTCGCAGCCCCAGTGCCTCGACCTCTCACTGCGCCACACTCGGGAGCACCGCATGAAGTACGCAATCGGCTACCGTCTGCCGTCGGCCTCCGATGAGTCCACCACAGATATCGTCCGTGACTACCGCGAGCATATCGCCGAGGTCTACTTCCCCTGGGTCGGGATGGCGTCGGGCAGGGCCGCTCTCGGCACGCGCCGCGGCGCGGTCGACTGGACCGCGCAGCAGACACTGGAGCGCGACCTGGGCTCCCTGCGCGACATGGGCGTGCGGCTCGACCTGCTGCTCAACGCCAACTGCTACGGTGGCCGTGCCGTCTCCGAGCACCTCCAGAACGAGGTCGGATCGCTGCTCGACTACCTCGCCGCGCGCGGCCTCGGCCCCGATATCGTCACCACCGCCTCGCTGGCCATCGCCCGCACGGTCAAACGCTACTTCCCCACCGTCGAAGTGCGCGCCTCGGTGAACATGCGTATCGAGTCGCCCGAAGCCATGTCGTACGTCTCGGGCCTGTTCGACAGCTTCTACGCCCGCCGTGACTCGCAGCGCAACCTGGCCTATGTGCGCTCCCTGGCCGACTGGTGCGGCGAGAACGACACCAGGCTGTACCTGCTGGCCAACAGCGGCTGTCTGTACCAGTGCCCGGGCCAGACATTCCACGACAACATGGTGGCTCACGACGCCGAGATCGACGAGACGAAGAACATCGCCGGCTGGACCCCGCATGTCTGCTGGAACCTGTTCCGCAAGCCCGAGAACCGTGCCGCCATCCTGCGCGCCACCTGGATACGCCCCGAAGACGTCCACCACTACGAGGGACTGGTGCCGCAGATGAAACTCGCCACGAGGCTGCACGAACGCCCGCGGCTGGTGGTCAAGGCCTACGCCGAGCAGCGCTACGAGGGCAACCTGCTCGATCTGTTCGAGCCCGGACACGGTCAGTTGTTCGCCCCCGACATCATCGACAACACCCGGTTCCCCGGCGACTGGTTCGAGACGGTCTCGTCGTGCAGCCGGGCATGTCATGCCTGTGCGTACTGCAGCAGCGTGTATGAGCGGGTCCGGGTCTCGACGGAGCAGACACCGGTGCCTGCCTGCGACACCGCCGCCGGCGGCTGACGTCGTGCGGTCGAGACCACGTGCAACGTGCCACATCGAAACAAGGAGACCATACCATGAAGGCCAGACTGAACGTGACGAGGGCAACGCTGCTGCTCGCCGGTGCCATGGCAGTGCTCCCCACCGCGGGCCCATGCGCACAGACCGGGATGGCACTCTTTGTCAAGCAGTACTACGGACAGATCCTCCACTACCTGCCGGGCGACGCCTTCCGGGTTGACGTGCGAAACGGTGTCGTGATCAACACTTCACCGATCCTGGCTGCCAACGTGTACCTGCCGCGGTTCAACAGCGACGGGACGCTGTTCGCCTGCACCAAAGACGAGTCCCAGGTGCTCATCTACAGTACCGACGGAACGCTGGTGCGGCAGTTCCCCTGCAACGGCAAGAGTCTGAACTGGTGCGAAAGCGGCATATGGGTGATGGTCGCCGAGCTGGCGTGGGAATGGAATGTGCACGACCCGGTCACCGGGGCGGTTGTGAAAACCGTCACCGTACCGTCACCCGGCGAAAGCAACAGCGGCAGGCCGAGTTGGGTCTCGATCAACGAGACCGTACTGGTCGGCCGCAACGGCGGCAACGGCGGCTGGGACTGCTTTGCCGCTCTGCTCGACCAGGACAACGAGTACGTCAACTTCGGCGAAGGCTGCTACCCGGCGGTCAACATGGACGGGTCGATAGCGTCGCGGAACCGTTTCTACGACCCCTACACCACGTACCCCGACCTCGTCAGCGCCGTTCATCAGTGGGTAACCCTTCATCACAGGAATCCCGTCGGCCAGTTCGATTCGACCGACCACTACTACATCTATGACGAATTCCCCGAGTATGATGTCGGTTCGAGGTACGAGTGGGTGGGCTTCACCTGGTCATCGAACAACAAAGATCTGCTCATGATGGACGTGAACCACAACCCCGACGGTACAAGGCTGAACGGCATCCCCTGGATGTGGAACGTCGCTACCGGCGAGAAGATGTGTTTCACCGACGATCACTTTGCGGATATCGTCTGGTGGCCTGGGGACTTCTATTCCGGCAAGCTCCCGGATTCCGTCAGCGACCCGGTGCCCACATCCATCGTCATGGACCCCGATACCGCCCGAGTGGCGCGTGGGCGGACACAGACATTCCATGCGACCGTGCTCGACCAGTACGGTGCGCCCATCGCCCCCCAGCCTACGCTCACCTGGGCCGTGTCGGGGGGCGGGTCAATCAGCGACGGCCTCTTCACCGCGGACTCCGTCGGGGGTGGCCCCTTCACCGTCACCGCGACTGCCTCCCCGTTGGCGGGAAGCGCAGTTGTCACCGTCACCGATACTCTGGTTCGCGTCAACTGCGGGAGCAACAGCTACGATGTCGCGGGGTGGGAGCGTGACGACACCTACCTGGTATTCGGCGAGCGGGGAGAGGATATGGAGTGGTCCGGCGGCTACACCGCCTCGACCGCGGGCGTGGATGGTCCTGCCCCGGCCGGTGTCTATCGCAGCGTTGTCCATACCGACCATAGCTACAGCTTCCCGGCAGTGCCCCAGGGCGAGTACCTGCTCAGGATGCACTTCACCGACGAGAACGGCACCGGTACGAACATGCAGTTCGTAGCAGACTCACGAGGCATTGCTGCCGGATACGACCTCGTCGCCATGGGAGGGGTTGGGAATGCGGTAGTCGGAGAGTGGACGGTGTATGTGTCGGACGGAAACGGGCTGCAGCTCAACTGCACCGCGGACAGTGGCAGTGACGTCTTCGTGTGCGGGATCGAGCTCATCCGCACCGGCGAGGCGTCGAACATGCCCCTGGTGCGGCTGCTCTCGCCCACCGGCGGCGAGACGGTTACCGAAGGAGAGGTGCTGACCATCAGATGGGATGCCGACACCACACATGTGAACCAAATGGTGATCACCGCGTCGTTCGATGAGGGAGAGAGCTGGGACGTCATTGTCGATGAGGCGATTGACCTTGGCTCTCCATCGTGGGGAGTGTTCGATTGGACGGTCGCCGTGCCGCCCGGCGTAACGTCGGACCAACTGCTCATCGGTATCCATCAGTACAACAGCGGCGATCCCTTGTACGCGGACGAGACTCCCGAGCCGCTCACCGTGCTTCCCAGTTCTGGTGTGGGCACTCAGCGTTGCCTGAGCGAGCGGTTCCCGGTCATCCGGGCGTTGGGATACAACGGCACCGGGGTGATAGAGGTCAGAAGCTCCGAAAAGGCCGCGGTTGACGTGTGTACCGTTCAGGGCAGACGACTGGGCCGAATTGAAGGCCGCGGGGTGCTGCGTTGGTCCGTCGGCACCCATACGACCGGCGTATACCTGGTGAGAGTCAGGACGAGGAAGGGAGTGTGGTCGGAGCGTGTTGGTGTCCGGTAAGAGCCGGTTGCAGTACCCGGAAGCCGCTACCGGTGTGCAGCAGAGCGAGGCAATCTACAAGACAGTCGGCGGCCCGGCATTGCGGCTCTGTCTGTTCTCCCCCGAGGCACCCGGAGCGCCGGGCGGCCGGCCTTGTATCGTGTTCTTCCACGGCGGTGGCTGGGTCAGGGGTACGCCGGAACAGTTCTTTCCACAGTGCGCGCATTTGGCCTCTCGCGGCATGGTGGCCATTTCCGCGGAGTACCGTATCAGTTCACGGCACGGAACCACGCCGATAGAATGCGTTTACGACGGCAGGTCTGCGGTCCGGTGGATACGGTCGCATGCGATGGAGCTGGATGTCAATCCCGAACATATCGCCGCGGGCGGGGGTTCGGCCGGAGGGCATGTGGCTACCTGCGCGGCGATGGTCGACGGGTTCGATGAGCCGGGAGAGGACACAACGGTGCGCTGTCGGCCCGATGCGCTCGCGCTGTTCAATCCCGTTCTGGACACTTCGCAGGAGGCTGTGAGCAGCGACAGTATGCAGGGGCGAGGCATCGACCTGTCTCCCCTCCACCACGTGCTGCCCGGCCTTCCCCCGACGATAATCTTCCACGGTGACAACGACAAGACTGTACCCGTTGCGCACGTGCGCCGGTTTGCGCAGGCGATGCGCGGAGCCGGCAATGACTGCGAGCTGCGGGTATTTCCCGGGAAAGGCCATGGGTTTTACATCCATGGACGCGAGCAGGATGACTCGTACGGCGAAGTGCTCAGGGCGGTCGACTCGTTTCTGGTCAAGACCGGCTTTCTGCGCGACAAGCCGTAGCAGCGACAACGCGGATACCGCGACCGTCGACGCATGCCTCGCCGGGTTGCGCCGGGACATGCTCGACATGCCCCTCCCGCCGGTCACCAGCGGCATCGCGCGTCCCCGCCCCGGCACACGCAACAGTGAATGCCGCTTCCCCTTCGCCCGGGGGCTCTGGGCGAGCGGCAGGAGGAGCGCAGTCTCTTTGGAGCCAACGCCACTGCGACCGCTCACGCTGAGCTCGGCCCGA
The DNA here is from genome assembly GCA_964546395.1 of uncultured Fibrobacterota bacterium. Classification (GTDB taxonomy): domain Bacteria; phylum Fibrobacterota; class Chitinivibrionia; order Chitinivibrionales; family CAZJJT01; genus CAZJJT01. The sequence goes on along the minus strand of CAZJJT010000191.1, from coordinate 197 downwards.
GCACGAGGGGATGGCTCCTGACGGCCCCAAGCCAGGCTGCTAGGGAACCCAAGCGGCTAGCCCTCGACCAGCCCCCCACAAGGCGCCTGGTTGGTGCCTTCTCTCGCGACAGCATGGCGCGGGGCCTTGGGAGTTGCGCTTCGATAATAGATAGACAATTCGATATTCTACTCTTGTCAAGCACGCCCCTCCAGAAA
>CAZJJT010000190.1:4317-8017 GCA_964546395.1 uncultured Fibrobacterota bacterium | reverse complement strand
AAAGCCGAAACAATCGACCTCCGCTAGTCGGCACGTTGCTGTGGTAAGTCGTGGCTACGGACAGTGCCCAGCAGAATTGTTATAAACAGTCGACACAAACCCGGCCGTACGCACCGCCCGACGTCGCTACATTCTGCAGGTAGCCACGAACCACTCCCTGGAGGATCCCGTGCGAACACTCTGTGCAGCAGTTCTGGCGGTTGCGATGGCATTGCCCGCAACAGCCCAGTACCCCAACAGCGGCTCGCCTCTCGGCATCAACGTCTCTACGCCCTGCGATTTCGGCACACAGGTCATCTGGCATGACATGTTCCTGTGGTTCCGCGGGTGGGAACAGTCGCCCGACGGCTCGGGTCTGCCTGCGTCACAGCTTGACAGTGCCGGATGGGTGAAGTCGCTGAACGCGGGCCAGGAAGCATGGGTCGGCCACGGCGCCGGCACCAACGGCCATTTCCCGGGCGGCAACTACCTGCTGACATGGGAAGGCGACGGGGCGATGGGCGTTCGCCAGGGATGTTCATTCGTGAGCTATGACTCGCTGAACCGCCGCGCGGTTGTTCACGTCGACAGCACAGCAGCCTGGTTCGGCGTGAAGATCACGCGCACCACGCCGGCCAACTACATTCGCAACATCCACATGTACATGCCGGGGTTCTGGGATACCGGCACCTACCAGCTCAAGCCGGAGTACGTGAACGACCCCTGGCACCCCGATTTCATCAGCATGTACGAGCGCTTCAGTTGTATCCGTTTCATGGACTGGGGTGAAACAAACGGCTCGAACGTGGTTGAGTGGACCGATATCAAACCGGGGTACTGGTGGAACCAGAGCACCAGCGACTACCGCGCCATCAGCTCGGGTGTGTCGCCGATCTGGATGGTCCGGATGTGCAACCGTATCAAGGCCGACGGGTGGTTCTGCATGCCGCACCAGGCCAGCGATGACTGCATGCGCCGGTATGCAACACTCATACGCGACAACCTTGACCCGAGTCTCAAAGTCTATGTCGAATTCTCCAACGAGTGTTGGAACTGGGGTTTCGTGCAGACCGGGTGGTGTCGCGATCTGAGCGTATCGCTGGGTATCGCAAACGGACCTGCCGAAGGCTACGCGATTCGCTCGGCGCAGATGTGGGCAATCTTTGAGGATGTGTTCGCCGGGCAGACCGGTCGTCTGGTGAAGGTGCTGGCAGCGCAGTCAGATGCCGGAGCGTTTGTGCCGTACATGTTCCCGTTCATCAACAATGCCACCTACAACCCGACACTCACGCAGCCCGATGTGCTCGCGATCGCTCCCTACATCTGGAACGACGACCTGCCTATCTCGCAACTCACTGCTGAGCAGTGGTTCGACTCAGTTGAGACACGCGTTCTGCAGGAGAAGCATGACCAGATCGCCGCCGCGTTCCGCAACACCCTGTCACTCGGGCTGCCGCTCGTTGCCTACGAGGGTGGTCAGCACTTCGTGGGCTCCGGCACCAACGCTGTCAACTTCTACGTAGCCGCCAACCGCAACCCGCGCATGAAAGATGTGTACCTGCAGTACCTCGACGACTGGTTTGCGCAGGGCGGCGGTCTGTTCATGCACTACGCCGGCTGCGGTCTGGGCGGACAGTACGGGTCATGGGGCTCCAAGGAGTGGTACAACCAGCCCCGCGCTGAGGCGCCCAAGTACGACGCGCTCCTGACCTTCATCGAAGACTCGATCGGACAGGTCGCGGTACTTCCGCGCCAGTCGAGGAACCCGGCGGCCTACTCGGTTGTGCGCCAACAGGCACGTTCGTACGTGGTCACTCCGGCAGGACGGCTCGTCGGCATGGCGTCCCCCTCCCTTTCCCAACGGATGCCGGGCATGTGCGTGGGTGTGCACGTGTCAGGCAGCGGCATGGCGACCGGGCTGTACCTGACCGGGGTGAGGAAGTAGCTCGCTGACCCTGCACGCACCGGTCGCTGAGTAGCGCCTCCGAGCGTATCAAGACGCCGGTGCATCATTCGCTCCGCTTCCGGGTAGCCCCCGGGTTGGGACCGTGGTCCGCGGAGTTCTGCTGGGGGGCACCCGCAAAGGGATCGGTAGACTCCCCACCGCCGTATCCACCTGACTGGCTGGTGGCTCTGTGTCAGTCATCCCCACCGGCTCAGTGTGTATCCACGCTCCGCACCACTCGTCCTACCACACAACGGACCTGGAACTTCTGCGCCAGCTCATCGGCGCGAGCGCGAGCCTTCTCGTACGACGCGCCGGCGTAGGCCACGCGCACCTTGCCGTCGGAACTGCCCGCAGAGTCTGTCAGCACCACGAACCTTCCGGGGCCGTACTTCGGGCCCGCACTTGAGTGGCCCAATTGCACGCGGAACGCCTGGTCGGAGGAGAAGTGCATCGTGGTGGGCTGGGGGGTCGCGTAGAGTTTCTCAACCAGTGTTACGAAGTAGGCAACACGGTTGAAGATGCAGTCAGGGTCGGCCTTTACCGTCGCGTCTGTCATCAACTCCGAGTACAGACCATACGCGAAGTAGAAGAAACTGTCGGTGGCCTCCCCGCTGCTGTCGAACGGGAATTCGGCATCCTCGGGACTCGTCTTGTTCCAGCGTTCGCGTCCCTGACCGTGAATCTTCAATGCGCCTTTCTCCACGTCATGCACCACTTCCGGCTCCGCCAGCCACTTCACGATGTACTCCTGCAGTTTCTCGAGCGACTGGCGGCGAATTGCGAAGTCCTTGTTCTGCCCGAATGCACTCCAGCAATCGCGCATGTCGCTCTCTATCAGCCGCGCACGGCTGTTGGGCTTGGAGGCCCGCGGATCCCTGGTGGTTGCCATGGCAATAAGATACCTGCGGCGCGGTCCCGTGCAGTGGGGCGCACGAGCCATATTCGCGTTGAGCCACGCGGCCACGCCCCCAACGCACACCCGGAGCACAACTGCCATGAACCGCGGAGACACATGCAGCTTCAAGCTGACCGTACACGAGGATGAGAAGACCGGTCGCCGGATCACCCGCCTTACCGATCCCTCGTACTGGAGCCAGCACCAGTACTTCTATGTCAACATGTGGACCAGCGACTCGCGAAAACTGCTCGTCTCCTCCAACCGCTTCGACGGCCTGTTCCGCTACTACCTTGTCGACATTGCCACGGGGGAAGCGCTCTGCCTGACAGACGGCGGCGTGCTCAGCAAGAACCCCTACTGGGCGTCACTGTCCGCCGATGACCACTATGTGTACTACGCTACGCAACTGGAATTCCGCCGCGTCGACCTGCGCGACATGACCGAAGAAACCGTGTTCCGCCAGGAGGAGGAATGGTCTGGGCGCGGGAACCTCTACTACGGTATGACTCGCGACACGAGCATGGCGGCTATCGTGCAGATGCACTCGGACGACGTGGTACCCGAAGGTGAAGGGTGGGACTTCTTCAGGCCGCAGTTCGAGAAGAAACCCCGCTGCAGGCTGGTTGTGCTCCACCCCGACACGGGCCGGTCCGCCGTGATCCACGAAGACCGCTGCTGGCTCGGCCACCCCAACCCGCGGCCCAACGGCAGGACGATCATGTTCTGCCACGAAGGTCCCTGGAATCTGGTGGACTCGCGCGTGTGGTTTGTCGACCCCGACGGCTCCAACCTTCGCGACGGTCGTCCCCGGCAGACACCCACCGAGCAGTGGGGCCACGAGTTCTGGCTCCCGGATTCCTCGCGCGCGGCATACA
>CAZJJT010000190.1:0-4307 GCA_964546395.1 uncultured Fibrobacterota bacterium | reverse complement strand
TCGAAAGCCGGCTACATGCACTTCCCGAAGGACTACGGTGCCGACGCCACCATCCGACTGCTCGATCCGGAGACATTGCACGAGGAAATGCTCTCGTCGGTCACCGCCTACAGCCACTTCATCACCGATGACACCGGTCGAGTGATTGTCGGGGACGGCAAGCCGCCGCTCTCCAACGACCTGTTTCTGTTCGACCTGATTGAGAAGAAGGAATCGGTGCTGTGCAGTCACGGCTCCACCGGCGCGCCGCGCACCGACCCGGTCACGGGGTACACCAATACCCAGATCGCCCACCCGCACCCGTGTTTCAGCCACGACGGCAGGAAGGTGGTGTTTGCGAGCGACGCAGACGGTGCACCGGCGGTGTACGTGGTGGAGGTGTAGCGCCGCGGTCAGGCGAAGTAGTTCCTGACAAGGAAACTGTCCATCTCACGCAACGGCGGGCATGTCACCTCGGCATAGCCCTTGTGGACACGGTACCTGACAGACGCCCCGTCGGGAACGCGTGCCACGCGCGGCTTGCGTCTGCCGACCTTCAGCAGCAGTCTGGCACCACGGATCTCGGGTATGTACTCGGTAACCGGAAAAACCCACCCGCTCAGGCGTTCGCGACCGCTGTGATTTACCAGGTGCACAACCAGGTCGACGTCTTTGCGCAGGAGTGACATCTCCACCTGCGCCGGTGTTTCCAGTCGGGCCGTTGGCTGCGGCAGCAGACGATCAAGCAACTCGAGCAGCAGCGCGGCGAGGTGCGGGCTCTGGTGGTCCCAATACGCCCTGAACACCGGTCCGGCCACGTAGATCACGTTCCCCTTCCCCACTGAACGCTGGACAACAGCAGCGTACCGCGACGTACCAGTTGCAGGAGCCAGACCCAGACCGAAGTAGCGCTTCTCGCCACCGGACTCCATCGGTGACACACTGGCGTACAGGGTGGTACCCTTGCCGCCGATTGCATTGGCGAACCTGCCGCGCACGTGCACCGGAGACTCGGTTCCGATGTACCCGTAGTCGTGAGTGGTGAATCCCTCGATGCGCACGCCGGCCAGGCGTGCACCAAAGAACCCCGGGTCTTCGTTCCATGTCGGCTGTGTAACCAGCAGGTTGCCGCCGGCACGCACCCATGTTGCCAATCTCCGGGCGGTCTGCTCGGAAAGCCCCTCTTGCTCCGGCACTACGAGGCACCGGTACTCCTTGAGCCGAGCGACAGCGGTGTGTTCAGCAAGCACGGTGAAATGCCGTCCGTGTTCGGTGAGAAGACGGCATGCCCCGTCCGCGGGCTTCAGGCGGTCCTTGCGTCCCTGCGCATCGGGGAAGTGCTCGAAGTTGCGGCCAACCACGGTCGCCTTCGACGTCACGATCGCCAACTCCGGTACGTGTTGCCAGCCCTGCGACCACTCCCGGCGCTTCTGCGCGAAAGGAAACACACTCGCCAGGGCCCGGTACGAATCTTCCTGCAGTGTCCCATCCGGAAGCATGCGGTCGATGAGGTAGAACCGACCACCGTTGGCAACAGTTGATGCAGCAGTGTTGCGCAGCGACTGCTGCGTGTTGTTGTTCCAGTCGCCGAGCCCATGGAGGAACCGGCCGGTCATGTACTCAAACGGCAGGTCGGTGCCCGCGAAGTAGCGGCAGTAGCGCGTGGCAATCTGGCCGGAGGCCCACAGATCCTGGCATAGCGCACCAATGCCCGGCGGGACCGGTCCGGGATCATCAGGCCCCCACTTGGAGTTGAACACAACTCTGGTGCGAGGACTGACGCGACGGATCTCGGCAGCAGCGTTGGCGAAGAATGTCTCGTAGCGCTCGGCATACCACCGTACGTATGCCTGCCAGCGAGGGTCAGTGCTGTCAGACGGGATGTCGCCGCCGAAACCTCTTCGACACCCCTCACAGTGACACACCTGGAACGAAGGGTTTGTGTCCATGAGCACTTCGCTGACATCGTACATGCCTGCCACTTCACGTGCCATGGGCATCAGCAGCTCCTCGACATAGCCGCTGTTCACGCACACGGTGCGCAAGGCCGCACCATCCTGGTTGACAGCCGGGACACCCGGCGCGCTGTGCACACGCCAGTCGGGGTGCTGAGCTGCAGCCTGCCCGTCGATACACACGTTCAGATAGACGGGCACGTCGATGCCGTGGCGCCGGAACCCGTCGATTGCCGTCCCGACCATGTCGCGTTTCAGCCGTGGGTGCGGGGTGCCGACGCTCGTGGGGTAGTAGGCGTACCCATAGGCGCACTTGGCGAATACCACGAACGTGTCAACGCCAAGCGGCTTGAGCCGTGCGGCAAGCCGGTCGGGATCGAAGTCGATCCCGACATCGACATCCGGGGGCATGTGGAAATCAGGGTGCAGTCGACAGAACGGGGACCGCGATGACACGACTTCCTTCGGCATTGCTTCTCCCGCCCTTCCTCACCAGGTACACGCCATTGGCCCTGACTGCCGCCGGCGATCCACTCTCTCGCAGCAGTCTGCCGGTCATGTCGAACATCTCGCGTGCATATGGCACACGAGTCGCAGACTTCACCTGTGCTGCCCGTGGTCGGTGCACGCCCGCATCACCCTCTCTTACCCGGTACACATGCACCACCGGCTCGCGCCCGTCGATCGACCACTGCACATACACGTACACCAGCCGGTTCTCTTCGTCGAAACACGCGCCCGGTGCCAGGCCGCCCTGCAGGGGGTACTGGACGGTGGCGTAGGAGGATGGGACAATCGACGAGGGACTCCTGGCGCCCTGTGCGGCCGCGCCCAGGCTGTCGATATCGTAGAAATACCAGCAGTCCTGCGTGTGCCCGTCCGTGTTGTACCCCCCGTAGTCGTAGCCGATACGCCCGGTTACCTGCTGCACGAACGCCAGGTAGCCGTGCTTGTCTGGCAGATCGACAAACACGCCGGAGCGGCAGTAATCATCGTACGTCCAGAATCCCTCCCAGGGGCTCAGCGCGTAGTCATTCCAGAACCCGACCTGCGGAAGGTAGTTGCCGTCGCGCGGTGAAGCGGCCGGGTCGGGATAGCTCATCATCTCCACCAGGTCAACCGTGTCCTGCGTCGTGTCGGGGACTGCGACCGCCCCCAGCGCCGGCCCTCTGCTGGCCGTTCCGCAGATGCTGTAGTACCCGCCGTAGCCCATCCCGAGGGTTCTGCCGCCCGTGTATGCGTCCGCGAATCGCTGCGAGAGCCTGGTAACTCCTCCCCAGTAACTCTTGTAACGCTCGGGGAACGACGGCAGGTGCCATGCATGCAGCTGAGTCGTGGACCCATCACCGTTGAGCCGCGTTGCCATCAGTACCGGGAAATCCTCCGGGCCTCCGGTGAAATAGCTGTTGTTGTGGCACCAGTACAGGATGTCGGTGCTGTCGTCGAACCAGAACCCCGCATTGGAGTTGATCTCCTCGCTGTTGACAGTCCCGATGCTGAGGTCGCCCCAGACACGTTCGACCGTCGCCGTGTTGAGCCCGGAGTGGTCTCCGTCGACAATCGTGATGGGCGGCGGGATCGACAACTCGTACAGCGTGAAATCATACGTGCCGGTGTTTAACAGCAGGTGCCTGTCGCCGTTGGGCATGGTGCGCAGCGCAAGACCGCTTTCGGTGTAGAGGTTCTCGAACCCATCCAGGTTCTGCAGCTTGAACGAGCCGACGTACTCGAGGTCCGATGTGTCAAGCAGGGAGTCGCGGTGCACCGGTGGCGGCGGGGGTGTCTCCTGCCGCTGTGTCACCACGATGCGCTCTCCGGTCACGACCTCGCCGAAAAACGCGGTGGTGGTGTCCCACTCGCCAAGCCAGTTCTGGCACTGCCAGCCAAAGTTGTACGTGCCGGGTGTGCTCGGGGCTTTCAGCGGCGAGCGGAACGTGAACGTATCCCCGGGGGCGACGGTGTTGCCCTGACCCAGTATGATGAAGTAGGTGCCCCACGTCAGGTTGAACACCGGGGTCTGCGACACCAGGGTGACCGGGACGTTGCTCCCCTGTCCCCACGGTGCGTCACCGGTGTTCTTCATACGTATCTGCGCATCGAACGTCTGATCGGTGATCACCGTATCGGGTATCACGCAATCGATGTACTGCGCGTCGTTGGCGGCATCCACCCAGCCCGCCCACGCAACCACAATCGCACACACTGTACCAACCGACCGTTCCATGCCGCCCCCCGAAGGTGCTCCCTGTCCGAAGCCCGGTTACTGCAGCCCCACCGGCTGCGTGCTTGTGCCGGACGTGGTGGTCACGCGGACCAGGTACGTACCGGGACTCACACTCGTCTCGTCCATCGCAACGGCGCTCACACCGGATG
>CAZJJT010000189.1:0-8053 GCA_964546395.1 uncultured Fibrobacterota bacterium | reverse complement strand
GCTGGAGCACGAAGATATCGAGCTGCGGCACGAAGTGGAGCAGTTGCGCAAGCGACGGCGACTGGTGCTGGCGCTGGAGTCGTTTGTGGGACGGCGGGTAAGTGCGCCCATGGTCCGGCAGCTCGCGGAGCAGGTGTTCAGAAGCAGTCAGCAGTTCGGCTATGATCCGCTGCTGGTCCTGGCAGTCATCCGCGTGGAGAGCTGGTTCGACCCGTCGGCAATCGGGCGGTACAAGAGCGGCCGCGAGAGCGGGGCACTGGGCCTGATGCAGCTGAAGTTCGAGACGGCACAGCTGATTGCGGAAGAGATCGGTATGACAATCGAGCGGCCCGAACAGCTGTTCGAACCCGAGATCAACATCCCCCTCGGTATCGCATACTTGACAAAGGAGATTGCCCGGTTCCGCAGCTTCAAACTGGGCATTCTCGCCTACAACCAGGGTCCCGCGGTGATCCTGCAGAACCTCAAGGATCGCACGCCGCTCTCCACCGACTACTACAACAAGGTACTGAAGGCCTACTACGGGCTGCTTGCTGCGGCGCGGGAGACTGAAGAGACGGCGGCGTGGGACTGACACGGAAGAGACGCGTGCGTGAGCCCCTGGGCGGCTGCCCGAAGCGGGCGCGGCCACCGGTTCCCCTTCCGGTCCCCACGTGCAGTCGCGCCTGCCGCAGTACCTCAGTACTCCTGGCGGCAGGGGTTGTCCTTCCAGTCCTGCAGTACGGCGAGCGCAGCGGGCCTGGACAACTGCACCATCGGAACCGAGCGGTCTGAAGCACAACGGGGAATTTCGTCGTAGATGAAGGCGTCGCTGAAGCCAATCGCTGCAGCGTCGTCGCGCGTGGCGGCGTAGACCACGCGGTCGAGGTGCGCCCAGTAGATTGCCGCAAGGCACATGGGACAGGGCTCGCACGAGCAGTAGATGGTGCAGCCATCAAGCGAGTGAGTCCGGAGAGTCTCGCAGGCACGACGTATCGCCATGACCTCGGCGTGCGCCGTAGGGTCGTGGTCGGCCACCACGCAGTTCCACCCCTCGCCAACCACGGCATCGCCACGCGCGACCACCGCGCCGAACGGCCCGTGCGCGCCGTCGGTACTGTGCCCGGCGGCCAGCGAGATGGCGCGGGTGATGTGGGCGGTGTCAATGGATGTGGTCATGGTGAAGTGCTCCTGATGCCCGCGAAAATGCATCGTGCAGGCCACACTTGCGCCGTATACTAATTTGCCCTCCGTCTTCTGTTTCGCCTCCCTCACGACAAGGAGCGCTCGTCGCATGCTGGCAAAGCTTCGTTCGATGGCAGTGATCGGTATCGATGCCTACGAGATTGGTATCGAGGCCGACCTTACCGACATGCTTCCAAGTTTCACGATAGTGGGCCTTCCGGACGGTGCGGTGCGCGAGAGCCGCGAACGGGTGCTGTCGGCAATCAAGAACTGCGGCTACGAGATCCCCTCGCGCAAGGTCACTATCAACATGGCGCCCGCGGATATCCGCAAGGAGGGGTCGGCGTACGACCTGCCGATTGCACTCGGCTTGCTGATGGCGTCGCGGCAGGTGCGGTGCGGCGCGGTGGACGGCTACGTGATTGTGGGCGAGCTATCGTTGGACGGGACCGTGAAAAAGGTGAAGGGCATGCTCTCGATGGCAATCGGCGCGCGCGACCTCGGGGTGAAAGGGATGATCGTCCCGGCAGAGTGCGCCGAGGAGGCGGGGGTGGCGGAGGGGGTCGCCGTGCACCCGGTGGCGACGCTGAGCGAAGCGATCGCGTTTCTCGAGGGGCAGGCGCAGATCCGCGCGCACGTGACCGATCTCAACGCGCTGTTCAACCGCGCGCGCCAGTACCCTATTGACTTTCGTGATGTGAAAGGCCAGGAGCATATCAAGCGTGCGTTGCTTGTCGCCGCTGCGGGAGGGCACAACATCCTGATGGTGGGGCCGCCAGGCTCGGGCAAAACCATGCTGGCCAGACGGCTCCCGACGATCCTGCCGGATCTCACGCTCGATGAAGCCCTGGAGACAACCAAGATCCACAGCGTTGCCGGGTTGCTCGACACCAACACGCCGCTGCTGGCCACGCGCCCGTTTCGCTCGCCGCACCACACGATCTCGGATGCCGGTCTCACCGGCGGAGGATCGTATCCGCGGCCGGGTGAAGTGAGTCTGAGTCACCACGGGGTGCTGTTCCTCGATGAGCTGCCCGAGTTCAACAAGAACGTACTGGAGAACCTGCGGCAGCCGATAGAGGACGGGAAGGTGACGATTTCGCGCGCGGCCGTGTCGCTCTGCTACCCGGCGCGATTCATGCTGGCGGCCGCACTCAACCCCTGCCCGTGCGGCTACTACACCGACCCCCGTCACCGCTGCTCCTGCAAACCGGAGCAGATCCAGCGCTACATGTCGCGGATATCGGGCCCGCTGATGGATCGTATCGATATCCATGTGGAGGTGCCGGCACTGTCGTACGATGAGCTTGCGCAGAAGACGCCAGGACTGGACTCAACCACCATGCGTGCGCAGGTAGCCGGTGCCCGGAGCACGCAGCTCGAGCGGTACCGTGGTGAGAAGTTGTTCTGCAACGCGCACATGGAGTCGCGTCACGTACGCACGCACTGCGCGCTGGACGAGAAGTCGGAGGGGCTGCTCAAGACCGCGATCGAACGCCTGGGTCTCTCAGCCCGTGCGTATGACCGAATCCTGAAGGTGTCGCGGACCATCGCCGATCTTGATGGGCATGCGGGGATTGAGTCGCGGCATATTGCCGAGGCGATCCAGTATCGGGCGCTTGACCGGAAGTTGTGGGTGGGAGGGTGATCCGATTGGGGAGTAAGGTCGCTACCCGCGACCAGGTTCGGGCACGGGTTTGCACATGTTCACTCCAGCCGTATCGTTTGCCCAGGCTCAAGTGTCCGCAACTCCCCATCAACCTGGTGCCACAGTGTGGCGCAGGAGCGGTTGCGTACGATGGTGCCATCCACACTGCACTCGAGCGAACGCCAAGCAGAAACGTAGTCAAAGATCTCACCGTTTGTGGCGTGCCAAAGGTCTTCGCGGGCTCCGGCTGTCGCGGCGAGCTTCTCGAGCACACTCCAGGTGTTGTTGGTGTCGAACTCGTAGCTGTGCCCCCACAGGTAGAGCAGCTTGTCGGGCATGCGGTGCTGGCAGAACTTCTCCCAGTGCTCGTCGAATGAGTCGTAGTGCCCGGCTACCTCCCAGCGCAGGAAGTCGCCGGGGGCCGCAAGGGAAGGCTCCTTCGTGATCCAGCGCAGGTAGCGGATACCGGCCTGCACGATACGGGCATGCACGCGATTGTCGACGGTGCCCACGAACGGCAGCGCCATGCCGCGCACGGGGTAGCCCACGAGCTGCTCAAGACGGCGACGGTCCTCGAGGATCTGCGAGAGTATCTGTTCGTCGGGTTCGCGGTGGAGGTGCGGGTGGTGCGTGGCGTGACAGGCGACCTCGTGGCCGGCGTACAGTGCGGCGATCTCATCGGGCCGCACGTACTCTTTCCAGCCGGAGCGCTCAGCCGAGTAGCCGAGGAACGCGCTGTTGAGGTTGAACGTGCCCTTCACACCGTGCTGGTTGAGGATGCCGACAAGGCGGCGGTCGTGAATGGTGCCGTCATCCCAGCTGGTGGTGAACGCGCCCGCCTTGCCTTCGGGCCAGGAGAATGTCATGCGCGGCATGGTGGAGTTCCTCTTCTCAGTGCAGGGCGGCAGCGAGTTCGGCAGCGAGCGCGTCCGCGGCGGTATGGTACTCCTGGACGGTCGTTGTGCCGTCGGCGCTGAACGTGTCGCCGGCGTTGTTGATCTTGAATGAACTCTGCAGGGGCGTGGCCTTGAGGCGTGTGAATGTCCTGGTGAGCCGCTCAAGGCAGCCGGCTCCGCCATGGGGGCCGTTCGAGACCGCAATGATGCCGACCGACTTGTCCTTGTACTCCGGTCTCAGGTAGTCGATTGCGTTCTTGAGCACGCCCGGACAGCCACCGTTGTACTCGGGTGACACGACCACCAGCGCGCGGCACTGCTCGACGGTCTGTCCCCACTGCACAACCGCCGGAGGCGGGTTCTCGAGGTACATCAGCCGCTCTTCGAGTATCGGCAGGTTGAGCTTGGCCAGGTCAACGATTGAGGGCTGGAGTCCGTGTGCCTGCAGCCGTGACACGATGAAGGCGGCCACGCGGGGGGTGACTCGCCCGCGACGGGTGCTGCCGATGACTACGGGGATGTGCGTATCAGTGGTCATGGAAGCAGGAGTATACATTGACAGGCGCCTGGGGCTGGCTTGGCGAATGCTGCTCAGACTGGCGGCCGTCTCTCCCACTCACGTGTGCCAGTTCCGACCGCACGTCACGCGCCAACGGCACCGTTGCCGGCACGCAAGCCCGGCAACGGTGAGCAGTACCGCCGAAGCGCTATCTGATCAGGACTGGCTGGGCCTGCGTCGTCGATCCGCTCGTGGTGCGCACCAGGTAGCAGCCTGCAGCGCAGCCCGAGACCGGCAGAGTGGCAGCACCGGACACGAAGCCGCTCCTGTGCAGCAGGCCGCCGTCCATGCCGAACAGTGACACGCTGCCATCCTGCGCGCCATCAAGCCTCACCTCCACACTGGTGCCGCGCAGAACCGCCCTTGGGCGGAGCGCGGCGACGGTGACGCCTCGTGTCACATCCACCGCCACGGGGTGCGCCGCCATCCAGTCGTAGATCGCCCGGTACTTGTGCGCCGTGGTTGGCGACTCGCCCGTGGTTCTCTTTGCTCCCCACTGATAGCCGCTCGTGCCGCCCACCGCCGTGTACCAGTTGCAGACGGTTACCCCGGCCGCCATGAGCGTGTCGAGGTAGCTCCGGACGAGCCCGTATACTGCAGGGTCGGAGGCGATGGCTGAACCGCTGGCGGTCTCGAACCCGGCCTCGTAGCACATGAGCTGGACGCCCCCGCGGTTGGCCAGGGTCATATGGTTCGCGGCTTCCTGGTACTTGTTGGGGAGTTCGGCCAGGCACGCGGCCACATCACCACCGCGCATGTACGGCGCAATCCCGATGGCGTCAGCCTTGACCTTGGTGGGGTTCACCTTGATCGTGTCGTTGAGTGCCGCAAACATGTGGCCGGCAATCGAATTGTTGGTGGCAAAGGCACCGAGGAACTTGACGATCCTCGGGCTGTTCTGGCCGAACACCCTTTCGAACTGCCGCCACACCTGCACCGCACGGTAGGTGTAGTAGAAATCGCCCTGCATGGTTGCGTCACCGGGAAACCCCATCGCAGCGCCCTGCTGGTTGTACCAACTGGCGTCGTAGTTCCAGTGCTCATTGGTGTACTCGACATACACCTTCAGCTGCGGCTCGAGGAGACTGTTGATCAGCAGCGCAAGCTGGTAGGAGTAGTTGGTGTCGGCCCGGGTGGGGACGGTTATCCACATGTCCTTGTCGGTCCGGTTGCTCAGGTCGATCATCCACTCGTAGGCCACAGCCCGGCCGCCGGACATGTCCTGCGACTCGGTCTTCTGTGTGCGCTGGCTCCATACGCCGGTGTTGTCGTTGAGCCGCGGCAGGCACCAGTCCATGAAGCGCAGCGTGGTGTAGGGCTCGCAGTCGGTGAGCAGCGCCGGGTTCCACGGGTCGGTGACTGTCGCCCAGTTGATGCCGCCGCGGAAGAAATCCGAGGTGCCCTCCCATGAGATGTTCCAGAAGTTGCCCCCTACACTCATGGCTGCACCCGCGGGGGTCCACACCCCTACCAGGCCAAGACCTGCCACCGCCGACACACAAGCTCTGTGCAGTGCGTTCACGATTCCACCCCCTTCGTTGAGTGCTCTCCCCTATATGGCCTAATATATCCCAAGAACCCAATATATCCCACGTTGTCTTGCTTGTGGGCAGGGGTCGTCTACCCGCACGTGTCCGGAAGAAACGTGGCTGGGTTGGTGCGGCGGTAGATGACGTCCTCCGACCCATAGGTAGAGACGTTGACCAGGGTGTGGAAGAAGAGCGAGTCTCTCCGGAGCTTCACCTCACCGCACGGGATCGCCCCGACTGCGTGCACCAGGGATGCAAGACTGTCGCAGAAGGTTTGCTCGAGTCCGAGCCTTGTGGTGAACGAAGAGTCGGTTAACCCCGGCAGGCCCGCGGTGTCCATCTGGTATGGGGCCGCGTAGGTAAGGTAGCATAGCATGGACGTGGGTGAAAGACAGCGCCAACTGACCGGGTGTTGCTGTCCCTGCGGAGTTGGCGCACTTCCATGGAGAACCCCGTGACACACTCTACATCACCGTAGACTCCATCGCCCCCGCCGGCGACACCGCATCTGATCACCGACACCGTGGTTCGCACATTGTGGTTGACTTTCGACACGGTACGGCCGGGAAGCGCAGTGGCACCACGGGCGCGCAGTGTGCGGAACCATGGCCCAGGTGTCTACTTTGCCCCGACTGCCAACACCGCGCCGCGCCGGCTGCGTCGACTGGTGCAGGTTGAGTAGCGGTGGGCGGGGAGGTCCCATTGCGACAGTCGTATATTACTGCGTGGAGGGTCAACCACATGGTCGCAATGGATACAATCCGTGAGTATTCCCGGCAGATCGACTGCGAGTTCCACCCGCAGAGGATTGTGCTCTTCGGCTCGCACGCCCGGGGAACACCGACTCAGGACTCCGATGTCGACCTGCTCGTGGTGATGCCTTTCGAGGGCAAACCATGGAAGGTGGCGGCCGAGATTCGCGGCAGGGTACGTGCCGGGTTCCCGCTTGACTTGGTGGTTCGCACGCCTCAGCAGGTGCGTGAGCGACTCAGTCGCGGCGATACCTACATGGAGACACTCATGCGTGAGGGAAAAGTGCTGCATGAAGGCTGAAACGCGCGAGTGGCTGGACAAGGCTGACGGTGACTATGCAACCGCGGCACGGGAACAGGCGGTAGAGGACAACCCCAACCATGACGCGGTGTGCTTTCATTCGCAACAAGCGGCCGAGAAGTATCTGAAGGCGCGACTGGTTGAGGCAGGTGCAGCGTTTCCGCGTACGCACGATCTCGAAGTGCTGCTGTCCTTGGCAGTTGTTCACGAACCTGCATGGGAGAGTCTGCGCGCTGACATTCGGGCTCTGACCAGCATGGGCGTTGAGGTCCGCTATCCGGGATTCAGTGCGGACGCGGAGGATGCAGCTGCTGCCCTCCGGGTTGCAGGGCTTGTTCAGGCCGCGGCCCGGGAAGCCCTGACTCTGCCGGCGTAGCTTCGCTTCTCGCCAGGTTCGTCCGCTCCTTATCTCCGTGACAGGTGCCCCGCATTCGTCGGCTAAGCGGTTAGAGTCCACCCGCCAGCACACGATAACACTCTGATAATGAATGAGATAGTCTTGGCCCGACCCAAACTACCCCCTCATCCTTACTGCACTGCGGTACCGTCCCGGCGGCATGCCGTAGGCCTTGCGGAACACACGCACGAAGTAGTTCAGTCCGGAGTAGCCGCAGGCGTACGCGACTTCGTCGGCCGTGAGCGTCGAGTTGACCAGCAGCATGCGGGCGTGGAGCATACGGTGGCGCTCGAGGTAGCGCTGGAACGGCTCGTCCGCGTGTTCTGAGAAGAGGCGGGAGACGTGTCCGGGTGTCAGCTGGAACGAGCGGGCGAGACCTTCGCGTGACATGTCCTGGTCGAAGCAGTGCTCATCCACGTATGCGCGCAGCGACATCCAGGTCGCCTTCGCCTTCCCGGCCGGCGCGTCGCTGGGTGGCCCGGCCAGTAACTCCGACAGTCCGAGACACAGCAGCGTCAGCGAGGAGCTGAGGCGACGCTGCAGCAGGGACGAGCGTTCACTCAGACCTTCCAGGTAGCTCACGAGGCCCTTGCAGAACGGGTCGGGCAGGTGCGGGCACGGGTACAGCTCCATCGAACCGCGCAGCTTGCCCGGGTACGGGAACGCGTCGGTGCGGTCCTGCATACCGAAGAGCGTGTGGTCGGTGTCGAGCGTGATACGGAAGTACTGATCGGAGGTGTAGTTATTGCAGCGCATCCAGGTGTTGCCGCAGAAAAACATGCCTTCGTGCTGCCGCAGCGTAACCTG
>CAZJJT010000188.1:0-8056 GCA_964546395.1 uncultured Fibrobacterota bacterium | reverse complement strand
ACAAGATATTGTGTCTTGGGGGTTGATCACTCTAAGAGGAACGACTATTTTCTCCCGGGTCTGAAACAGGTTCAGACCGCAAAGGGATAGGTGGTTTCAGTGGCTCCCGATGCGACGAGCGAAACAGAGTGGACAGAATCCCGATACCCGTGTCTCCCGACGCGGGTATCTTTTTTTCCCGGACAACAGAGCGAGTGAGGGCGGTGTGAAGGGATACCTGGTACTCGAGGACGGGACGGTGTTCGTCGGCAAGTCGTTCGGCGCACCGGGAGAACGGCTGGGAGAAGTGGTGTTCAACACCAGCCTCACCGGCTACCAGGAAATTCTCACCGACCCCTCGTACAAGCGTCAGATCGTCACGATGACCTACCCGCTCATCGGCAACTACGGGGTGAACGAGCAGGACGTGGAATCGGGGCGGGTGCAGGTTGAGGGGTTCGTGGTACGTGAGGCGTGCCGGTACCCGTCAAACTTCACCTCAACATCGTCGCTTCCCGACTACCTCTCGAAGAACGGGATTGTAGGGGTCGAGGGAATCGACACGCGCAAGCTCACGCGGCACATCCGGCTCGCGGGTTCGATGAAATCCGTGATCTACGCCGGAGACAAGTCTCCGGACGTCAAGGCACTGGCGCAGAGGGCCGGGGCGTGGGAGGGTACCAGTGGCGTGGACACGGTGAAGGATGTCACCTGCGACAAGGCCTTCGTGTTCGAAGGCACGCCAGGACGCGATCGCAAGGGCGACAACCGGTACAAGGTTGTCGCTTTTGATTTCGGGGTGAAGTACAACATTCTCCGCATGCTTCGCGCTTCGGGGTGCAGTGTGACTGTGGTACCGGCGAACGCGACCGCCGCACAGGTGCTGGCGATGAAGCCGGACGGGGTGTTCCTGTCCAATGGCCCGGGGGATCCGGCTCCCCTCACCTATGCGATTGCCGCCATCCGCGCGATCATCGGCAAAGTCCCCGTGTTCGGGATCTGTCTGGGCCACCAACTCCTGGCCCTTGCTCTCGGCGGCACAACCTACAAGCTGAAATTCGGTCATCACGGCGGCAACCACCCGGTGCGCAACATCGCCACGGGGGTCATCGAGATCACGGCTCAGAACCACTGCTACTGTGCCGACCTCAAGAGCCTTGAGGGTCAGCACATCACCATGACCCATCTCAACCTCTACGACAACACGTGCGAGGGCCTCGAGGACAGGAGCCGGAGGGTGTTCTCGGTCCAGTACCATCCCGAGGCCTCTCCGGGCCCGCACGATTCGGGGTACCTGTTCCGGCAGTTTGCAGAACTCATGGAGAAGAACTGAGACACCGATGCCCAAGAGAACGGATATCAGCCGGATCATGATCATCGGGAGCGGGCCGATTGTTATCGGCCAGGCCTGTGAGTTTGACTACTCCGGGACCCAGGCGTGCAAGGCGCTCAAGCAGGAGGGTTACGAGGTGATCCTCGTCAACTCCAACCCCGCCACCATCATGACCGACCCCAGCGTTGCCGACCGCACGTACATCGAGCCGGTAACGCCCGAATACGTGGAGAAGATCATCGCGCGTGAGTGCCCCGACGCCCTTCTGCCCACGATGGGCGGACAGACCGGCCTCAATACGGCGATGGAACTGGCCGAATCGGGGGTCCTCCAGCGCTACAACGTGCAGTTGATCGGCGCCGACCAGAAGGCGATCAAGAAGGCGGAGGACCGCAAGGACTTCAAGGAAGCCATGCTGCGGATCGGGCTCGATGTACCCCGCAGCGAACTGGCCTACAACATGGAGGAGGCGTGGGAAGTTGTGCAGCGCCTCGGCTACCCCGTCATCGTGCGGCCCTCCTACACGCTCGGCGGCACCGGCGGCGGCATCGCCACCACCCCCGAGGAGTTCGAGCGCTACGTAACGTCGGGTCTGCACTACAGCCGGATCAACGAAGTGCTCCTGGAGGAATCGGTCCTCGGGTGGAAGGAGTACGAACTGGAGATCATGCGGGACCGCGCCGACAACGTGGTGATCATCTGCTCAATCGAGAACCTTGACCCGATGGGGATCCACACCGGCGACAGCATCACCGTTGCGCCGGCACAGACCCTCACCGACCGCCAGTACCAGATGATGCGTGACGCGTCCATCGCGATCATCCGCGAGATCGGCGTCGAGACCGGCGGCTCCAACATCCAGTTTGCCGTGCACCCGGAGACCGGGCGCATGGTGGTCATTGAGATGAACCCGCGTGTGAGCCGCAGTTCGGCACTGGCCAGCAAGGCCACGGGTTTCCCGATTGCCAAGTTCGCGGCGAAGCTCGCGGTCGGCTACACGCTCGACGAGATCCGCAACGATATCACCCGTGAGACACCGGCGTGCTTCGAGCCCACTATCGACTACTGCGTGGTGAAGATCCCGCGGTTCGCCTTCGAGAAGTTCCCGGAGGCCGACCCCCACCTCGGCGTGCAGATGAAGTCGGTCGGCGAGACCATGGCGATCGGGCGGACGTTCAAGGAAGCGCTGCAGAAGGGGCTTCGTGGCCTGGAGATCCGCAAGAACGGCTTCGAGAGTCGCACCGACAGTGACCTCGACAACACACAGATTGTCGCACAGCTCGCCGAACGTACGGCGGGCCGCGTATTCCTGATCCGGCTCGCGCTCGAGAAGGGCATTCCTGTCAGCGATATCTGTGGAGCCACGGGGATCGACCCCTGGTTCATCAACAATATGAAAGATATCGTCGACTTCGAACGCTCCTTCCCTCCGGACCTTCTGTCACGGGGCCGCGACGCTCAGCACGAGTTTCTGCTTGAGGCGAAGAAACACGGGTTCTCGGACCTCCAGCTCGGACGTGCGTACGGAAAGACGGAGGCCGAGATGCGCCGGCTGCGCACGAGTCTGGGCATCCTCCCGACGTACAAGCTGGTTGACACCTGCGCCGCGGAGTTCGAGGCCTACACACCGTACTACTACTCGACCTACGACGAAGAGGACGAGAGCAACCCGACCGATCGCCGGAAGATTGTGATTCTCGGTGGCGGCCCCAACCGTATCGGCCAGGGCATCGAGTTCGACTACTGCTGCTGCCAGGCGGCGTTTGCGCTCAAGGAAATGGGATTCGAGACCATCATGGTGAACTCGAACCCGGAAACAGTCAGCACCGACTACGACACGTCCGACAAGCTCTACTTCGAGCCGCTCACCTTTGAGGACGTGATGAACATCATCCAGCGCGAGAAGCCCTTCGGCGTGATCGTGCAGTTCGGCGGCCAGACGCCGCTGAACCTTGCGCGCGCGCTCTTCGAGGCCGGCGCTCCCATCATCGGCACCACCGTCGAGTCGATCGATCGCGCCGAGGACCGCGATGAGTTCGCCGCGATGATTCGCACACTCGACCTGTTGCAGGCGCCCAGCGGAATGGCCGCCACACCCGAAGAGGCCATTGCGATTGCCAACCGCGTCGGCTACCCGGTCCTGCTGCGCCCTTCGTTCGTACTCGGAGGCCGCGGCATGAGGATCGTGTTTGACGCCGACGAGTTGCACCAGTTCGTGGGCGAAGCCAGGGAAGCCGGCGAGGACCGTCCCGTGCTGATTGACAAGTTCATCAGTGATGCTATCGAGGTGGATGTCGACGGACTGGGGGATGGCACGGACGTGGTGGTGTGCGGTATCATGGAGCACATCGAGGAGGCAGGCGTGCACTCCGGTGACAGTGCCTGCGTGCTGCCTCCGCACACGCTTTCACGACGACTGATCGAGCGAATCCGCCAGACCACGTGCGGCATCGCGCGCGAGCTGAACGTGATCGGCCTGCTCAACATCCAGTACGCCATCCACGACGAGAACCTGTACGTGCTCGAGGTGAACCCGCGCGCGTCGCGCACGGTCCCGTTCGTAAGCAAGGCGACGGGAATTCCCTGGGCGCGTATCGCGGCACGCGTGATGGCGGGAGCGAAGCTGGCGGAGATACCCGAAGCGCGCGAAGTCGACCTCGACTACTACGCGGTGAAGGAGTCGGTGCTACCGTTCAGCAAGTTCCCCGGCGCCGACACCATGCTGGGGCCGGAGATGAAGTCGACCGGTGAAGTGATGGGGATAGACCGTGAGTTCGGCATCGCGTTCGCCAAGTCGCAGGAAGCTGCGGGGACTTCGCTGGCACGCTCGGGGAAGCTCCTCATGAGTGTGCGCGACAGCATGCGCCGCAATATCGTGTTTATGGTGATGCGGCTCGTGGAAATGGGCTTCAAGGTGTATGCCACCGAGGGCACGTGCAAGGTGCTGCGTTCAGCGGGAATCAACGCAACCATGGTGCACAAGATTGGTGAAGGCAAACCCGATGTGGTTGACCTGATCAAGGCCAACGAGTTCGATCTCATCATCAACGTCCCCGCGGGTCGCAAGTCGCTCCTCGACTCGAAGCCGATCCGCAGCGCAGCGGTCGCTCAGGGGATCCCGTGCATTACCACGCTTGAGGGAGCACAGGCAACGGTCAGCGGACTCGACTCCCTGGCGCGGACCGGTGCCTCGGTGAAATGTATCCAGGAGTACCACGCTGCGCACGCGTCGCGACCCGACCTGAGCGCAGAATTCCACAACCGCCGGGCCCTGTTCGACTGACCCCAGACAACTTCCACACGGAGGCCGATGCATGTCCAAGTACATCTTTGTGACCGGAGGCGTGGTGTCTTCCCTCGGCAAAGGTATCACTGCGTCGGCCATCGGCCTCCTGCTGAAATCGCGCGGCGTGCGGGTCATCCACCAGAAGTTCGACCCCTATCTCAACGTCGATCCGGGCACGATGAACCCGTACCAGCATGGTGAAGTGTATGTGACCGATGACGGGGCCGAGACCGACCTCGACTTGGGGCACTACGAGCGGTTTACCGGCGGCACGACGACACGCAACTGCAACTTCACCGCGGGCCGCATCTACGATTCGCTTATCAAGAAGGAGCGACGCGGCGACTTCCTGGGCGGCACGGTGCAGGTGGTGCCGCATGTGACTGGGGAGATCTGCGAAGCAATTCGATCGGTGTCGAGCCCCGATATCGACGTGGTAATCAGCGAGATCGGCGGCACAGTCGGCGATATCGAGAGCCTGCCGTTCCTCGAGGCGCTCAGACAGTTCCGGATACAGGAGGGCCGCGGCAACACGCTGTTCATCCATGTCACCCTTATTCCCTACCTTCACAAGGCCGGTGAAGTGAAAACCAAGCCCACGCAGCACTCGGTGGGCAACCTGCGCCAGATCGGGATCATCCCCGACGTACTGGTCTGCCGCACCGAGAAGACGCTGGACAAGGAAGTGCGCCGCAAACTGTCGCTGTTCTGCAACGTGGGCGTCGACGAAGTCATCGAAGCGTTCGACGTCACCAACACGATCTATGAAGTCCCGCTTTCGCTGGCCGAGCAGAACCTTGATCACATCGTCGTCGATATGCTGGGGATACAGGCCGGGCGACGCAACCTCAAGCCGTGGCGCGAGTATGTTGAGAATGTCACCAACGCCAGGCACACCGTGAACGTGGCCGTTGTCGGCAAGTACTCAGAACTGCTTGATGCGTACAAGTCGATCCACGAGTCGCTGAACCATGCGGGGGCATGCCATTCGGCGAAGGTGACAATCCACTCGGTTGCTGCCGAGGACGTTGAGAGCCTGGGAGCGGCGAAGGTACTTGCGGGCATGGACGGCATCCTGGTGCCGGGCGGCTTCGGCTCACGCGGCCTCGAGGGGAAGATCCTCGCAATCAAGTACGCGCGCGAGAAGAAGGTACCGTACTTCGGGATATGCCTCGGCATGCAGACGGCGGTGATCGAGTTTGCGCGCAACGTCCTCAAGCTGGGCAACGCCGACAGCCACGAAAACAACCCTGACACGCCGCACCCAGTCATCCACCTGATGGAAGAGCAGAAGCGGATCATGAACCTCGGCGGCACGATGCGGCTGGGTGCCTACCCGTGCGCGCTCAAGAAGGGATCGGTGGCACGCAAGTGCTACGGCAAGGACAGTATCAGCGAGCGCCACCGTCACCGTTTCGAGTTCAACAACGAGTACCGCGAGCAGTTCGAGGCAGCGGGGATGATCCTGTCGGGCCTCAGCCCGGATGGCATGCTGGTGGAAATGGTGGAGATACCCGACCATCCGTGGTTCGTGGGCTGCCAGTTCCACCCCGAGTTCAAATCACGCCCGATTGACCCGCACCCGCTGTTCCGCGACTTTGTCGGCGCGTGCATGGTGTCACCAAGAAAGAAATAGGAACCACCTGCGATGTGTGCGATCCTCGGCATACTGAACATCACTTCGGGCAAGGACGAACTCCGGAAGAGAGCGCTCGAACTTACCAAACGGCAGCGTCACCGGGGTCCCGACTGGACCGGGGTCTACGCCGGGAGCAGCGCGATACTCGCCCACGAGCGTCTCGCGATCGTGGGCGTGGAGAGCGGTGCCCAGCCGATACTCAACCCCACAGGCACGCATGCGCTTGCGGTAAACGGAGAGATCTACAACCACACGCAGCTCGAGGCCGGCATCGGAGGCGTGTTCGAATTCCGCACCGGGTCCGACTGCGAAGTGATTCTCGCGATGTACCAGGAGAAAGGCGCCGGGTTTGTCGACGAACTCGTGGGCATGTTCGCATTCGTGCTCTACGACAACGAGAAGGACACATGGCTGATCGCCCGTGATCACATGGGTATTGTGCCGCTCTACACCGGCCACGATGCACAGGGCAACCTGTACGTGTCTTCGGAGATGAAGGCGATTGAGCCTGCCTGCCAGCACGTGCAGGAGTTCCCTCCCGGCCATATCATGACGCCGAGGGGCGGGCTGCAGAAATACTACGACCGTCCCTGGCGATCGTACGAGGCGGTGAAGAACCGCGGCTGTGACACCAGGGTGCTGCGAGAAGCGCTCGAGCGGTCGGTCAAGAGCCACCTGATGTCTGACGTGCCGTACGGCGTGCTCATATCGGGCGGTCTCGACAGCTCCGTGGTGGCCGCGGTGGCGAAGAAGTTCGCGCCCCGGCGTGTCGAGGACGACGATCGGAGCGAAGCGTGGTGGCCGCAACTGCACTCGTTCGCCATCGGACTTGAGGGCTCCCCTGACCTCGAGGCAGCCCGCGTGGTCGCAGCGCATATCGGGACGGTGCACCACGAGATCCATTTCACCGTGCAGGAGGGTCTCGATGCGCTGCGGGACGTGATCTACCACCTGGAGACATTCGATGTCACCACGGTGCGGGCATCCACGCCCATGTACCTCATGGCCCGCAAGATCCGTGCGATGGGGATCAAGATGGTGTTGTCCGGGGAAGGCGCCGATGAGGTCTTCGGCGGCTACCTGTACTTCCACAAGGCGCCGAACGCCAGGGAGTTCCACGAAGAGACGGTGCGCAAGCTCGACCGCCTGCACCTGTTCGACTGCCTGCGCGCCAACAAAGCCATGGCTGCCTGGGGGGTGGAGGCGCGCGTACCGTTCCTCGACAAGAAGTTTCTCGATGCGGCGATGTCGATCAACCCGGAAGCGAAGATGATCAAGGACGGCCGGATCGAAAAGCACGTGCTGCGTGAAGCGTTCGCCGACATGCTCCCCGAGAGGATCGTGTGGCGCCAGAAGGAGCAGTTCTCCGACGGTGTCGGATACTCCTGGATCGACTCGCTGAAAACGCATGCGGAGCAGGAGGTCACCGACAAGCAGATGGCCTCTGCCGCACTTCGCTTCCCGGTGAATGCTCCCACCAGCAAGGAAGGCTACCTGTACCGCCAGATCTTCGAGAGCCACTTCAAGCTGCCTTCCGCGGTGGAGTGCGTGCCGGGCGGACCCACGGTGGCCTGCAGCACACCCGAAGCGACCGCCTGGGACGCATCGTTCAGGGCGATGAACGACCCCTCCGGCCGAGCCGTTCGCACCGTTCACAAGGACTCGTACTGATGCCCCTTGCCTCCGGCCCGAGCAGCTTCTGGTACCGCAGCGATACATTTTCGGCTCACGGTGACACATTGAGATACGGTGCTGTTCGTATGCAACAACGTTGAACCATGACAGTGAGGAGCAACCATGGGTGGATTCTTCGGCGTAG
>CAZJJT010000187.1:4280-8057 GCA_964546395.1 uncultured Fibrobacterota bacterium | reverse complement strand
GGCGGTCCGCAAGGAGTTTGCCGACCAGAAGACGAAGTTCGCGATGTACCACGATTTCCGCGAGAAGGTCGCCACGCTGCCTTCGCACCGTGTCCTCGCCATGCTTCGGGGCGAGCGCGAGAAAGTCCTTCGCGTAGGGCTCGAACTCGCTGAAGAACCCGTGCACGGCTACCTGTGTCAGCGCCTGGTCCGCCACCCCTCGAGCAGCGCGGCCGAACTGCTGCGCGCCACTGCCCGCGACAGTTTCAACCGCCTTCTCTCCGTGGCTACCGAGACCGAGATCCGTAACCAGCTGCGCGAGCGCGCCGAAGAGGAGGCGTTCGTGGTGTTTGCCGAGAACCTTCGCACGCTCCTGATGTCACCGCCGGCAGGACGCAAGGCCGTGCTCGGCGTTGACCCCGGGTTCCGCACGGGCTGCAAGGTGGTGGCGCTCGACAACACCGGCAAGTTCCTCGAGTACCAGACCATCTTCCCCAACGAGCCTCAGAACCAGGCTGAGAAGGCCGGCAAGACCATTCTGCGGCTCGTGGAGCAGCACGGTGTGCAGCTCGTCGCGGTTGGCAACGGGACCGCGGGTCGCGAAACCGAGAAGTTCATTCGCGACACGGTTGCGGCTCTTTGCGCCGACAGGCAGCCGGTGGTGGTAACCGTCAACGAGTCCGGCGCGAGCGTGTACAGCGCCTCAGACGTGGCGATCAGGGAGTTTGCCGACCAGGATGTCACCGTCCGCGGGGCTGTCTCCATCGCCCGCCGCCTGCAGGACCCGCTCTCGGAGCTGGTGAAGATCGACCCGAAAGCGATTGGGGTTGGGCAGTACCAGCACGATGTCAACCAGACACGGCTCAAGCAGCGGCTGGAAGAGGTGGTCGAGAGCTGTGTGAACCGTGTGGGCGTGGATGTCAACCTTGCTTCCGAGGAGCTGCTGAAGTATGTCGCGGGGTTGAGTCGCACTGTCGCGGCAAACATTGTCAAGCGACGCGACGAGCACGGAGCGTTCGATTCGCGCTCGTCGCTGAAGAAGGTGTCCGGCATGGGCCCGAAGACGTTAGAGCAGGCCGCCGGGTTCCTCCGGATAGCGGGTGCCGCCAATCCGCTGGACAACTCCGCGGTGCATCCTGAGCGGTATGAGCTGGTCGAGTGCATGGCCGCAGCCACAGGCACGACCCTTCACGCGTTGATAGGCAACGGCGAGCGTATCCGCATGATCCGGGCGAGGGATTTCGTGAGTGACGACGTCGGCCTGCCGACGATCGAGGATATCCTCGCGGAGCTCGAGAAGCCGGGTCGTGACCCGCGGGCCGAGTTCGTGTACGCTCGGTTCGACGACAGCGTGAAGGAGATCAGCGACCTGAAGCCGGGCATGAGACTCGAAGGTACGGTCACCAATGTGACCAACTTCGGCGCATTCGTGGATATCGGTGTGCACCAGGACGGGCTGGTGCATATTTCGCAGCTTGCGGATCGCTTCGTGAAGGATCCGCGCGACGTGGTGAAGGTCGGCGAGGTGGTGAAAGTGACCGTGACGCAGGTTGATGCTGAGCTGAAGCGCATCGGGCTATCGATGAAGTCGGAGCCGGGCGGAAACCGGGAACGGACACCTGCGCAGCGTCCATCTCGCGGCGAACCGCGTCCTCGCCAGCAGCGTCCCTCTCCCCCGGCCCCCCACAGGGATGCGACGCCGGGCAAACCCGGGAAGCTGTTCACCATCAAGCCCACGCTGTCGATGAAGCAGATTCTCGGGCACTGAGTCGGGGAGCGTGCCCGCTCGTGGTCTGCGCAAGCAGGATGGTGCTGACAGCATCGAAGCCCCAGCCGCGACAGACCACGAGTGCGACCGCGAAGCTGATAGGCTCTTTCAGCACGAATCGAACAGCAGGGGTGATAGTAGTATGGGTTCGTCTCCGGGGTGCAAACCAGGACATGGGAGAGCGGAAGGCACGCCCCGGCAATACCCACGTTGAGCCCGAAGATCTGACGTTGTCGGGGTACTCGAGCCCACCAGTCTCGGCATCCGCTGACACCAGTCAGCTCAGCGAGTAGCCGTTTGTTTCAGGACCTCCGGAACGTTCCTGGGGTACGTGATGCCCAACACGAAGTAGACAACGACGAGGCCCCAGTAGAATGCGACTTTCGGTCGGACAGCCAATAGAGGCCTCTGTTGCATGGGCCAATCCTCAACGCGGGGGCTCGTTCACTCGGTGCACAAGAGGTGCGCCATGGTGTTGTAGGACGTGGGATTGGCACACACCTTGTGCGTTCAGCCCCTCCCCTCGCTACCCCAGATCCCTGAAGTGCGCCGGCGGCACTCCCATCACCCTTCTGAACTGCTTCACGAAGCTGGGAACGTCGGGGTACCCCAGTTGCATGGCCGTCTGCTTGACCGAGGCCTTCCCGAGCGTCAGCAGGTGGCAAGCCGAGTCGATACGCCGGCGGATACGGTACTCCTTGGGCGCGACGCCCTGGAGGCGGGCGAACGCCTTGCGGAAGGTCTCGTAGCCGATCCCGAGACCGGCAGCCACCGAAGGCATATCGAGGGGCTGGTCGAGGTCGCGGGCGAGCACGTCCCGCGCCCGCCGCACCATCGCCGCCTCATCACTACCCTCGCGCCGGGAGCGGTCGAGGTCGAGAAGGTGTGCGAGGAACGCCTGCGACTCGGCCACCAGCTGGGCAGTGGAAACCCCCGAGTCGTGGTGAACACTGCCGAACAGTGAACGAGCTTGTGTCCAGGTGAGACGGCTGACACCCGGGAACACCACCGGGCGGTCGAGCGCAACCAGCCCGAGATCGCGAAGGAGCGCGAACACGCTGTCGGGGTACGCGACGAAGAACTCGACCCAGCGTTCCGCCCGGTCCCGGACAACCGTGTGCACGACACCCGGTGCGCGCAGTACGAGTGTCCCCGGTGTCAGTTGCCACGAGCGGCGCCCAAGGCCGAACTCCCCACGCCCCTCCAGAAGGTACAGCAGTGTGAACTGCGGCCGGCTCACATCCCGTGCCGCGAAGTTGCACCAAGGCGACGTGACAAACCCGGCCAGGAGGGATTCCTCGCGCCCCGGCCGCCCCATCACGCGGGACCGACTGCCGTGCGGGACCCCTTGGGACACCGTGGCTGCGGAACGCACCATCACTCCCAATTCTGACAGCTATTGTGCCAGTTTGTCGCTTGATTGCACGTGTTATCATTCGTATATTGGTGCACAGGCGGCTCTGGGCTGTCAGCCAAAACATACAACGGAGACACCGAATGCCTGCGGAACCATCCCGGCCGAATATCCTGATATTCATGACCGACCACCAGCGTGCCGACACCGTTCTCCCCGAGCACCCTACGCTCACGCCTAACCTGACAGCGTTCGCGCACGACGGCGTGACGTTCACCAACACGTTCTGCCCTTCCCCGCACTGCTGTCCCGCGCGTGCAACGTTCATGACCGGGGTCTACCCCTCACGCCACGGCGTCTGGAACAATATCTGCAACGATCAGGCCCTTTCGCGCGGCCTGAAACCTGGCGTGCGCTGCTGGAGCGAAGACCTGAAAGCACAGGGATACCGGCTTCTGTACACGGGAAAGTGGCACGTGAGTGTCGAAGAGGGTCCGGCGGAGCGCGGCTGGGAAGAACTCGGTCAGATCAACGGCACGAAGGGCGACCTTCACGGGCAGACCTGGGAGCACTGGAGAACATGGGCAGAGTCGCCGGAGCAGACGGTACGTGGCGAGGGCGAGATCCTGCGTCCGGGATGGGGCACGTACCGTACGTACGGCTCAGCCGGCGACAA
>CAZJJT010000187.1:0-4270 GCA_964546395.1 uncultured Fibrobacterota bacterium | reverse complement strand
GGTGGTACAGAGCGGTCTTGACGCGTTGGGGACGCTGCGCACCGAGAAGAACCCGTGGTGCCTGTACGTGGGATGCAGCATGCCGCATGATGCCTACTGGGTGCCACAGCGCTACCTCGACATGTACCAGCTGGAGGACGTGCAACTGCCTGCCAGCTATGCCGACACGATGGAGGGGAAGCCCTCGTACGTGCGCAGGATGCGCGAGCAGGTATGGGGCCAGCTCAGCGAGCGTGAAGTGCGTGAGGCGATGCGGCATTTCCGGGCGATGTGCACGTATCTCGATGAGTTGTTCGGCAGGCTCCTTGACAAACTTGACGAAACCGGGCAGGCGGACAACACCCTCGTGCTGTACTGCGCCGACCACGGGGATTACTGCGGCGATCACGGGTTGTTCGCCAAGGGAATCCCGTGCTACGACGGCGCGTACCACGTGCCGGCGGTAGCGCGTTGGCCGGATGGAATCACCCGGCCCGGCCGTCGTGTGAGCCAGTTCGTCTCGCTTGCCGATTTCTCGCCCACGTTCCAGCAGCTTGCGGGTCTCTGCCCCGACCTCTCTCTCACCGGCCGCTCGCTCGTGCCGTTCCTGCGCGACGAGACACCGGAGGGCTGGCGCGACGAGGTCCATACCCAGTGTAACGGGGTCGAAGTGTACTACACGCAGCGCTCGGTACGGACCGAGGCACACAAGTACGTGTACAATGCGGTTGACACCGACGAACTCTATGACTTGACAACCGACCCCCACGAGATGCGCAACGTGGCGCAGGACCCGGCCTACCAGGATGTCAAGCACGAGCTGGTGCGTCGCATGTGGCGGTTCGCCAAGCGGGAGAACGACAGCGCGCACAACAGCTACATTACGCTTGCGATGGCCCCGTGGGGGCCGATGGAAGCGTTCCGTGACTAGACCGAATGTCCTGTTCATTCTAACCGACGACCAGGGCCCCTGGGCCATGGGGTGTGCGGGCAACAGTGAGATCCGCACCCCGACACTCGACCGGCTGGCCACTGAAGGCATCCGCTTCGACAACTTCTTCTGCACTTCACCGGTCTGCTCCCCTGCGCGCGCATCGATACTCACCGGCCGCATGCCCTCACAGCACGGCGTGCTCGACTGGCTGTGTGGCGGCAACTCACCGTGTGAACCGGCGAGCGGCAAGACACTGACAGAATACCTGGCCGGGCAACCGGCATACACCGACCTGCTTGCCGCCCGGGGCTACGTCTGCGGCCTGAGCGGGAAATGGCACCTGGGCGACGCGCACCATGCCCAGAAGGGATTCACCTACTGGAACACTCATGCACGTGGCGGCGGGGACTACTACTACGCCCCCATGGTGAAGAACGAGAGCGAGTACTACTACGAGACCCGCTACGTCACCGACGCCATCACCGACCACGCCCTCGAGTTCCTCGAGCAGCGCCCGACAGCAGCGCCGTTCTGCCTTCACGTCCACTACACCGCGCCCCACAGCCCATGGGAGCGAGGTCAACACCCTCCCGAGTTCTTCGAGCCCTACTTCAGTGAATGCGGGTTCGCGACGATCCCGACTGTCCCCTATCACCCGTGGGGCCGCTCGTTCCCGAAGTTCTTCAGCGATGAAGCCTACCGGCGCGAGGCGCTCAGCGGGTACTTTGCGGCGGTAACCGCTATGGATGCCAGTGTCGGGCGGCTGCTGCGCGCACTCGAGAAGCAGGGGGTGCGCGAGCAGACGCTCGTGGTGTTCATGAGTGACAACGGCATGAACATGGGCCATCATGGGATTTGCGGGAAAGGCAACGGGACATACCCGCAGAACATGTACGACAGTTCGGTGATGGTGCCCTGTATCATGAGCAGGCCGGGCAGCGTTCCCGAGGGCCTGGTCTGTGACGAACTGTACAGCCAGTACGACGTGCTGCCGACGCTTCTCGAATACGCCGGAGTGGAGAACACTATCGGTGAGGGGTTGCCCGGCGCCAGCTTCGCCGCGCTGCTGCAGGGAGGCCCTGCACCCGCACGGGACGATGTCGTCGTCTACGACGAGTACGGTCCGGTACGCATGATCCGCAGCCGCACCCACAAGTACGTGCATCGCTACTCCGATGGGCCGGATGAGCTGTACGATCTTGCGAACGACCCGGACGAAACGACCAACCTGGTTGGCATGCCCGCGCACGCGGCAACTGTCGTACAGATGCTGTCGCGCCTCGAGAGCTGGTTCGACCGCTACTCGCGGCGGGAGTTCGACGGGCGGGACAGGAAGGTTTCGGGAAACGGGCAGAGCGGTCTGGCTTCGCTGCCGCAGGACGGTGACAGCCCGTTCGCGCAGACCGCGGGCCCATGGTGGAAACCGGGCGAAGAGCCACCCCCGCAGGACGCTGCTGCGCACCCCGCGCACCCCCGGTCGGGCGCTCGACGCCGTTGAGAGCAGTACCTGAGGCAACTCAGCCACCCCACTTACTATTTTTGCTCGTCTCTCTTTCCACTGATTGCGCCGCTTACCGGCGGCAGCGAAGGATGTGTTGTGGATATCATTGTCTGTATCAAGCAGGTACCGGGCACGACACAGGTAAAGATCAACCCTGACACAGGGACACTGATTCGCGACGGGGTCGAGGCAGTGGTGAACCCGTTCGATGAGTACGCGATCGAGGAAGCGGTCCGCTTGAAGGAGCGGATTCCCGGCAGCACTGTCAGGGTGATAAGCAAGGGCCCGCCCCAGGCCGAAGATGCGATTCGGACGGCAATCGCCATGGGCGCCGACGAGGGGTTCCTGCTTACCGACCGCGCGCTGATTGGTTCCGACACCTGGGCGACATCCTACGAGCTTTCCACCGCCATCCGCTCGCTCGGGACATTTGACCTGATTGTCTGCGGCAAGCAGGCCATCGATGGCGACACGGCGCAGGTGGGCCCGGGGGTAGCGGAGATGCTCGGGATACCGTTTGTGGCATGGGTACGCAAGATTGAGCATATCGACGCGCAGTGTATCCGGGTGGAGCGCATGATGGAGGAGGGGTACCATGTGGTGGAGGCACCGCTGCCGGCGCTGATCACGGTGGTAAAAGAGATCAACGTACCGCGCATGGCGTCGCTCAAAGGCAAGATGCGCGCGAAGAAAGCCGAGATCAAGACGCTCAACGCGGGAAGCGTTTCGATCGATGTCAACAGGGGCGGGATGAAGGGCAGTCCGACCCAGGTGCTGCGCTCGTTTGTGCCGGAACGCAAAACCGGCGGGGAGAAGGTAACCGGTGAAGTGCCCGAACTGGTTGAGAAACTCACGGAGACCATCCTCAGCCTGAGCGTAATCAAGTAGGAGAGCCGCAATGGGAATCACGGTAGATCTCGAGAAGTGTATCGGCTGCAAGCTCTGCGTGCGCGCCTGCGCGCAGGATGCGATACAGGTTATCGACAAGAAAGCGGTGATCGACCTGGAGAAGTGCAACCTCTGCGCGGCGTGCGTGGAGGCGTGCCGCAAGTACCAGGCGATCAGTATCACGAAGGAGAAGGGCGAAGGCGTGGTCAACGTCGCCGACTACCACAACGTGGCGGTGTTTATCGAGCAGCACGAGGGCAAGGTCGCGAGTGTCTCCTACGAGATGCTCGGTGAAGGGCGGAAACTGGCCGACCAGCTGGGCGAGAAGCTGATTGCAGTGGTAATCGGCAGCGAGATGCAGGCGGAAGCTGAAGAGCTGGTGAAGTTCGGAGCCGACCGTGTGGTGTATCTTGACGGGGCCGACCTGGCGTCGTTTCAGGATGACGCGTATGCGCAGGTGATGAGCGAGTTTGTCGACCGCGAGCGGCCGTCGATTGTGCTTGGCGGCGCCACGGCAATCGGCCGGTCGTTCATTCCGAAGGTGGCGGCGCGGGTGTACGGCGGTCTGACGGCCGACTGTACGAAGCTCGAAGTGGACACCGAGAAACGCCTTCTGCTGGGCACGCGCCCGGCGTTCGGCGGAAACCTGATGGCCACGATCATCTGCCCGAACCATCGCCCGCAAATCGCCACCGTGCGGCACAAGGTAATGAAACCCGCGGCGCGCGACGACGGCCGGACGGGTGAGGTGGTGGTGCACCGGGTGGAACCGGGCACGCTGGATATCCGCACGAAACTGCTCGATATCGTGAAAGAAGTCGAATCGACGGTGAATATCACCGAAGCGGATATCATCGTGTCGGGCGGTCGCGGCATGGGAGGCCCGGATAACCTGGGGATGATATTCGAACTGGCCGAGACCCTTGGGGGTGCGGTGGGAGCCAGCCGTGCGGCGGTGGATGCGGGCT
>CAZJJT010000186.1:0-8065 GCA_964546395.1 uncultured Fibrobacterota bacterium | reverse complement strand
ACAGTGGGACTCAGCGCGATTTTCGCCCATAAGGGCTTTTTTTGCCAGGGGGGTGCTGCCGGGCAGCGCCGCGGCGGTGTAGGATGCCTGCGCGGCAAGCGCTGATAAAAGCGTCGCGACTAAAGAGAAGAAGACCGTGCGCCCGGTGTGCATGCCTTCAACATACATTGGGCGGAGGCGGTTTCAACAGAGGATTAGCCGCGCGGGTGATGCCGATCGAGCAAGCTGACCAAGTCGCTTCTGTCAACGTGCGTGTAGAGCTGCGTGCTCGATAGTTTGCGGTGCCCGAGCAGCTTCTGCAGCAGGCGGATATCGGCCCCGTTGCGCAGCATGTGCGTGGCGCAGGCATGCCGAAGCCCATGGAGGGAACAGATGCGAGTGACACCCGCCCGCCTGAAGATGAACCCGTAGGCGTCGACTCCCAGCCGCGTGCCGTAGTGCGACAGGAACAGCGCGGGGTCACGCACCGGGTTGAACTGCGCGGCGTGGGCGCGCTCGACGGCGATGTAACGTATCAGCCACTTCTTGGTCTGGGCGCCCAGCGGTACTACCCGCTCCCGCTCACCCTTGCCACGCACCCGCAACCAGTCCTCGCGCACGTCGGTGAGGTTGAGCCGCTGGATTTCTTTTCGCCGCAGGCCGCTGCCGTAGGCAAGCTCGAGGATAGCTCGGTCACGCACGCCGCAGCGCCCTTGCGCGCCCACCCGCTCCAGCAGTGTGCGCGCCTGCTCCACGGTGGGGATGCGGCGCGGGTTGTACGCAGGACGTTTGCCGTCGAGCGACTCATCCCAGGGATTGACCAGGAGGTATTCGTTGCGGTAGAGCCACACCAGCAGCGCGCGCACCTCGCGCTTGTAGTCGAACAGTGTCGAGGGCTGCAGTGTACCCGCGTTGGCCGCCACCCAGGCCCGCACATGCTCCGGGGTCAGCTCGTGCCACTGCGATAGCCCTTGCTCCCCCAGCCATGCCATAAAAGCACCCAGGATGTAGCGCACCCGCTTGACGGTCAGACGCGCGCAGCGGCCCCGCAACTGGCGCAGATACTGCTCGTAGCGGTTACGCATCAGTCTCGCGCTCGCGCGGGTGGTAGCGGCTCTGGGCTTGCTTGAGGTCCTCGACAGCCACACGGGTGTAGAGTTGGGTGTTGCTGATATCGGCGTGGCGCAGCAGCCGCTGGATAAGCCGGATATCGGCCCCGTTCTTCAGGAGGTGAGTCGCACAGGCGTGGCGTAGGCAGTGTGGTGTCACGGGCTTGTTGATAGCCGCCTTGAGCGTGTAGCCCCTCACCATCTCCTGGAGGATATCGGTGCCGACCCGGTAGCCCTGAGCGGTTAAAAACAGAGGGCTGCCCTCGCTGCCCTGGTGGCGGCGCTTCTCGGACACCGGACGGCCCGTGCCCCGGCCGGCAAGCAGTGTGTCACGAGCGAAGTACAGATAGTTCTCCAGGGCGTGGGCGGCTTCGCGACCGAACGGCACCACCGCGTCACGGCCCCCTTTGCCGTGCACGAACACCGTGCGGCCAGGGATGTCGATATCGGTGGCATCGAGCTTGGTTACTTCTTCGTTGCGAAGCCCGCAGGAGTACATCAACTCGAGGATCGCGCGATTGCGTACACCGATGGGATTGGAGAGGTCGGGCTGCGACAGAAGCTGCGTCACTTCGTCCACTGAGAGTAGCGCCCTGGGAAGGTACTGGCCCTTGCGCGGCAGCTCCAGCCCCGCCGCCGGGTCGTGATAGATACGGGCCGTGGCACGCAGGAACCGGAACAAGGTTTTCACCTGGCCCATGGCCTTGTGCCGTGCTCCCGCACTCAGCGGCCGGCCGAACCGGCTCGTACGCTGCGCAAGCATGCCCTGATAGGCCTGCAGGTGCTTGGCGGTGATCTCTTTGACATCCAGCCCCGTCTCCTGCAGATAAAGCAGGAACGCCGGCAGCACGTCGCGATAACCCCGCACGGTCGCCGGCCGGTACCCCTGCGCCTCGAGGTACTCGGCCAGCTGCTCCAGGATAAGCCGCCAGTAGTCGTTGAGCCGGGTTCGTGCGTTTTCTCCCATAAGCGTTTTCGCACAAGCTCACAAGGTCGGTTCGAACAGCACGTAAGTCGTTGTCCCACATGGGCCGGTAACCTTGTGAGGGCCGCTCACAAGCTCTCACAAGGTGCCGCAAGGTTCACAAGGTCGGCGACCACGTGGCCGTTCACTTTCTTTCCTTTCGCTGCCGGTTTGAGCTGCCCTGCCACCTGGTCAGCGGCGGTTAAAAGAAGAACGCTGCGCTGCTCGGCGGCCGGATCGACAAGCAGCTCGTAGACGATGAGTATCCCGTTGGCTCCGGAGCGGCGGCCGACGTAGCCCAGGTTCTCAAGCTGAGCGAGCCCCTGGCGCACCGACCAGTCACTCCACCCGCAGTGGTCGCGCAGCTCCTTGCGGCTGAACGTGCACTCCCCGCCCTTGGCCTGGATAAGCCCGACTATCTCCGCGGCAAGGCTGCGCGTGTGCGGTGCAAGCTCATCGAGGGAGTTGCGGAAGAACTCCGCCGCCAGCTCATTGGCCGCGGCGATGTCCTCGGCGTCGACTTCGATATAGCGGTGCTCCACTCCCTCCTTGGTGTAGAACTTCACCGTCTTCTGGTGCTGGCGCAGTACTGCCACGCTCTCGATAAGCGTGAAGTACTTGCGCACCTCCCGGCGCATCTGCAGCCGCTCGAACGCCCAGTCCAGGTGCGGGGCATAGTTGTTCACCACTTCCAGCGGCCGCAGCAGTCGCTGCATGTTGCCGTGCTTGCGGACAACCGCCGAGCGGTCGCGGCTCTCCAAGCGGCCCGCCAGCGTAAAGCCCTGCTTGAAGTGCTCCATGATGCGCTGTGTCTGCTCCCGACTCTCATCGATGGTCAGTATCACGAAGCGGTTCTTCGTCTCGGCATCGAGCGCATCGGGGTTAGTGGTCGCGATGAAGATCGCCACCGGCCCTTCGACCTGGTACTCATCGGTGCGCAGTTTTCCGCTCTTGGGGTCGCTGCGCGTGCTTGCCACCCGCAACGTCTGCGAGCTCTGCAGCGTGCGCACCGCGTACATCGCCTGCGCCATCCCCTCTTCCTCCTCGATAGCCAGCACCTTGTGCTTGAGGCTGTCGCTGTCCTTGTAGAACAGCGCCTGGCCGGTGAGGCGCGTGTATTTGACAAGCGACTCTTCGGGGACGAGTGAACACGCCGCGTCCTGCAGGGTGGTCTTGCCCGCTCCCGAGCGCGACACGATAAGTATCCCCAGTGGATACGGCAGCAGCCGCGACACGGTCCCCAGGTAGCACAGCAGCTTGCCCTTCTCCTCGCCTATCATCCCCAGCGAGCTGAAGTCCTCCACGATATCGGCAAGCAGTGTGGGGCTGCGCAGTGCGCTCATCGCCTCCTGCCGCTCGGCGTCACTCATCTCATGGGGCTTCTTTTCACCGCCGGGGCCTTGCTCCCGCAGCCGAAGCCGCTCCCGCTCGAGCAGGCCGATAAGCCGGTTCAGCTCCGCCGTGGCCGCCTGGCTGTTGCCACCAAGCTGCCCCGTCAGCCCTTCCACGAACGAGCCGCGAGCCCGCGCCGAGTACAGATCCAGGTTGTCGATGTAGAACCCGCTCGGGTCAGAGGCAAGTGCTGCCTTGATAGTGACCCGCAGCCGGTCCAGTCCGTGGCCCGCAAGACCGTGCACCGTGTACACCACCCGCTCCCCCTTGATAACCAGGTCTTCGCCGTGGCGCTCCGCCCGAAGCCGCCCGTCGGCTTGCTCCGAGGGATACCCCGGCAGCCGGCGCAGGTCGGCCAGACCGTGCGCGGCGAACGAGAAGTAGCTGTTCGGGTCCTCGCCGGCGGGCAGTTCGAGTACGTGCGTGCGCCACCCGCCGGTGCGAAGCTGGGGAGCGAGGCGAGTCGCGGCCTCGCGTCCCGCGCTGTCGCCGTCAAGCAGCAGATGCACCGTGCTGATACTCTTTTCGATGAGCCATTGGCGGTGCGTGGGTGTAAACCCGTTCACGCCGTGCAGGGCCAGCACGCTGCCGCCGCCGATGTTGTGCACGCTGATCGCATCGATAACCGACTCGGTGATAGTCACCGTGTCGCTGCCGTCCTGGTGCAGCGCAAAGACCCCGGTGCGCTCGCCGCGCATGTAGTAGTGCCCATCACCTTTGGTGTTGCGACCGTACAGCCCGGTGAGTGTACCGTCGACGCTCCGCAGCGGGAACACCACGCACCCGCCGAAGTGGGGTTTGCCTCGAGGGGTGAGCAGCCCCAGGTCCAGAAGCCCTTTGCGCTGCTCCAGGGTCAGCCTGGCCGCGAAGCTCGGGCCGCAGTAGCCCACTTCGATACCGTCCAGCCGCAGGCCTCGTTTGCCCTCCAGGTACTCTTTGCCCTCGGCTCGCTCCGTGTAGGTATCGACCATCCGCGTGAACGCCTGTTCGAGAAGCTCGCAGCGCTCGACCGCGGGCGGCGATGGTGTTGCCGATGCACTCGGGGGTGTGGCTGGGGGTTCTTCTTTCGCCGCAGGCTCTGTGCTGGTTTCGGGGGCAGGTTTCAGGGCAAGCAGTTTCGCCACGGCCGCGCGGAAGTCCACCTTCTCCATTGCCTGCACGAACTGGATCACATTACCCTTCGCCGAGCAGCCGAAGCAGTGGTAGAGGTTGCGTTGCGTGTCTATCGACAGCGACGGCGTGTTCTCCGCGTGGCCGTCGACATCGTGGAACGGGCACGTGGCGAAGTACGACTCGCCCCGGCGGGTCACCGTGAGGCCATAGCCCCGCAGCAACGAAAGGAAGGAGGTGTTCGCCTTTACGCTGGCGATAACGCTGTCGGGGATAGGTTGGTGGGGCACGGCTCGCTCCTTTTCTCATGCACGCCGTCCATCAGGCGGCGCACCTGGACAATGTGGTCCCGGAGTGAGCGCACGTCCACCGCCACCGGTCCAGCCGCGTACGCCTGCTTCAAGTGGCGCACCCGCTGCCCCGCGAACACGAATGACACCCGCCGCCGCTCGTTGCGCTCCACAGCCGCAAGCTCGCAGCCCTCGCACAGCAGATACGCCGCGAGGTACAGGTCATTGGTGATAATGCGGGGGGTGACTTGGGAAGGGTATTTTTCCATCCGTGCAGCCCCTCCGGGGGTTGTATCTCAAGCCGTCGGTCTTTCGCTTCCAGGCAGGGACCGGCGGCTCTTGCTTTCCACTTGCGCAGAACCTGTCAAGACCCAGGAACTTCGCGTTGTGAAGATACGTGTATTTTCATCTTTTATGCAAGCCCCCTGTATCTTTTACGTCATGAGACACAAGAAGCCAGGACCACCCAAGGGTAGACGGCACGCCGATGTGGTACGCTCATCCATCGGGCAGCGCATATTCACCACGCGCAAAGCCCGTGGCCTCACCCAGCAACAGCTGGCCGATTCGCTGGGCATCACCAAGCGCATGGTCGCCCACTACGAGAGCATGTCTGAGGGATTGAGCATCGAACGCGTCACCGCCATCGCTCGCGCACTCAGCGTCACTGCCAGCTATCTGCTGGGCGAGAGCACGCTGAAGGCGATTCAGCCAGAGGTACCCCCCGCTCTGCGCAAGCCGGTAGACCAGCTCAAGAAGCTTCCTCCGAAGGACCAGAAGAGCGCCATCAGGATGATCGAAGCGCTCGCCGCTCAGAACGGCATAACCGAGCAAGCAGCACGCTGATCATGACCAAGAAGCGCGTTTTCATCAGCTACTGTAGCGCCGACAAGCACAAGGTGGACATCCTCAAGGAACGCATCGCTCAGAGCGAGCTATTGGCGGCAGTTGTCGTTCCAGAACAGCGGGACGCACTGAAGCCCCTAACAGAGAAGGTCAGAAAGGGACTCGAAGAGGCTGCGTACGTTGTACCGATAATGACGAAGTGTTCCGTCCGTGAGCAGTGGATCAACCAGGAGATCGGTTTCTGCGCAGCAAGGGATTCCATGATCTCTATCCGACCAGTTGTAGAGAAGGAGATCGTCGACGGCCTGAAGGGATTCATCCATAAAGAACTGGACCTCCCTTACCGTTTCACCGACAAGGACGACGAGGGCCACCTGGCCTTCCGAGAGCAGTGCGACATGCTTATCCGTGACATCGAACGCGAACTCAGCCCAGCGACATCTGCCGAACTTCGCGAGCATGAACTCCACGAAGGGCTCACTGCAGAGCAGTTGTTTCCCGGCATCTGGAACAACAGCTACAGCACGAAGAAGGATGGCACCAAGTTCCGCTCTGAACCTTTCGAGATTCGGAGCACCAACCAGTATTGGACTGGCGACAGCCACGTCTTCGACATCCAGAAGCTCAAGATCGACCCCCAGACATTCCGCGTAAGCTTCACCAAGTCCGATGTGCGCAAGGCTGGCCGCAAGATTGAAGCCGTCGTCACACTCGACGAGCCCGGCAAGTTCTCCGGGATCGAGACCGGCAACGGTCCTGCTCGCAAAGTCAAGTACACACGTCTTTCCTGAAGTGCCGCGGCCGCCGGCGGGGCTCGGTGCCCATAGTTGGCGTTATGTAAACCCCAGGCGTCGCCGCAACAGCAACACCCCGGGCTCACGCAGCGTCGCCGCCTCTGGGACGGTGGACAAGCTATGGACAACAGGGGTCTTTGTGGCACCCCCGTTGCCCACACCTTGACCACCTTTTACATAACGCGGAACTATGCGCCCCGCCCGGCTCGTCACCCGCGGCAGGCTGCGACTACGGGGCTACGGCCGTGGTAGCGCGTCCGGCCTCCTCGCCCCTGGCGCAGCCGGAGGAGATTTCCCCCTGAACCGCCTCAAGTCGGGAGCGGTTTCTCACCACACAGGATCTGGATTGCTCGAAGGGCTACTTGGATCTTCGTACCGATGATCACTTTGCAGTCGTCTGTAAGCTCTACAACAAGTCCCACCAGTCGTGGTGGCTCAACGATCGTATCGGTTCTGGCAAAGTTGCCTACTCTGAAGATGGGGCCACCACTCATGCCGTGCGGTGAAGGTGCCAAAACCTTGTGAGATTTTCCCACCTCCATAGTCACGAAGTCGACGCTCTCGAAGCCCAGATGCACACTTGGGTCTATGTGATACCGTTCGTACGAATGCGCCCCGATTTCAGGTTTCGCGAGCAAGCACGGCACAGGATGCACCCCGTAGCGATAGCGGTTCTTCGTCCTCGGAAAGCCTGTTACTACGTAGATGATATCGCTGTCGATGCGTGTGCGCTCGACGCTCATTTCCGCAGGCCATGCACGCCAAACTGGCCGGATCCGCTTGACCGCCGCTGCTGCCACTGGAGACACTGCCACGTCAACATGGTCAGTACTTGTGCCAACCTCGGCTTTGTCCAAGCCGCGCAAAAAGTCCAGCTGAACCGGGAAGGGCCCGTCGTTCGGATCCAGCAAGAACGTCTCTCTGGCCTCACATTCAACAGCAACATGCGCCGCAGTCGCGAGGTAGTACCGCCTGGAGTAGACAACGATGACACCCGTGCCAAGCAGAGAGTATGAGCCTCGCTCTCGCTGAAGAACCGGGCATGGAAAAATGGAAAGCTTGTCGACGGTTCGACGGAACTTCTCTACTTCTTCCCGCTGGGCATTCTCAATGTCCGTCATGATGGT
The DNA here is from genome assembly GCA_964546395.1 of uncultured Fibrobacterota bacterium. Lineage (GTDB taxonomy): Bacteria > Fibrobacterota > Chitinivibrionia > Chitinivibrionales > CAZJJT01 > CAZJJT01. The sequence goes on along the minus strand of CAZJJT010000186.1, from coordinate 454 downwards.
AGGAGCCCTTGACGCCTGCACTGCGGGCCTCCGGCCCGCTACTCGCCGACGCCGGGGTTTATATAAACGCCTTACCGGACATGCGAAGCGAGATCCCCAAAAGATCTCGCGGAGCATGTGCGCCGTGCACGTGACCGCAGGGAACCGGCGCGGACCGGTAAGACCCTTTTATGTAACAGCGAACGCCCATGGCTCCCAATGTGAGCGACCCAGGGCGGCGGCGATTTGTTCTGGAAGATGCGGACATCGGCAACTTCGCCTTCTGTAGCGCAGATCACCAGCAACGCGTCATTGGTCCCGCAATCTCACGCAACCGAATGGCCTTCGCTCCTGCAATCCATATGCAAAGCCGTACGTCTTGTGCCCAGACGGAAAGTCCGAATAGATAGCACTGAACAACAACACCGAGGAGTCCGCAGAGAACTTGACAGAAACCAATTGTGAATAGTCAGCG
>CAZJJT010000185.1:0-8113 GCA_964546395.1 uncultured Fibrobacterota bacterium | reverse complement strand
GCGAGTTCGACGAAGCGCTGGTACGCGCCGGTGGCTGGGTGGAGTTTGCCGACGCCAGATATTAGCGCTGCAAACCGGAACGAATGCTGTTCCGGGGGCTGCGCGGGGTACCCGGGGTGCAGGCTTGGTGGTGTACAGTGGACCGTTGCCCGGGACCCGCAGTACGCCGCTGCCGCCGGACCGCCCGGAGAAACTCGCCGGTCAACACAGTGCTCCCCGAAGGCTGGTTAATCCCGGGAGTACCGGTACCACGCGCCTCCGCAGGTGGGGGCCAACCCCATGCGGCATGCCACAGAACTGCCCCGCCCCCTACCCCGCCGAAGGCCCCCACAAGAAGCACTATATCCTATCGGGCACGCTCATGGCCCCAGAGAATCTTGTGCAGCTGCAGGTTGAGGCGCACGGGCAGGCCGCGATCGAGAATCCACTGCGCCAGGTCGACCGGCTTGAGGCGGCTGTCCACCGCACCGAACAGCACTGTGCACCGCTCGCAGAGACCGCGCTGCTCGACGATGCGGCAGGCCCAGTCGAAGTCGGCACGGTCGCTGACCACGAATTTCACTTCGTCGTGCGTCCGGAGCTTGCCGAAGTTCTTCTCGTAGAACGAACCGCCTTCGCCGCTCCCGGGGCACTTGATATCCACGATGCGCACCGCCTGCGGCGGCAGCACCCCGATGTCGAACGTGCCGTTGGTCTCCACCAGCACCGTGCTGCCGCTGTCGACGAGGGCCCGGCACAGCGCGGGCGTGTCCTCCTGCACCAACGGCTCACCGCCCGAGATTTCCACCAGGTCACACCCGAACCGCGCCACCTCTGTCAGCACCTGCTCCACGGTGCGCGTGCTACTCACCTGGTTGTGGTACGGCGTGTCACAGTAGCTGCAGTTGAGGTTGCACCCCGACAGGCGCACCAGCACGCACGGACACCCGGCGCGGCTCGATTCGCCCTGGATACTGTAGAAGATTTCGCAGATGGACAGCATGGTTGAGTCGTGGAAGCGCTCCCCCTACTCCTCCATGTATGCCGCGCTGTTTCCGGGTGTCTCGAACACCTCCACGCGCCACACGCGGCTGTTGTCGTTGCCGATACGCTGCTGCAGCTTGTCGAAGACGTAGCGGGCGATATTCTCCGAGGAAGGGTTGAGGCCGGTCCCCTCGAGCACCTCATTGAGATACGTGTGGTCCAACTCGGACAGCAGCGCCGACAGTGCGGCTCGCAGCGTGCGGAAATCTATCCCGATCCCCGCCTCATCGAGTTTCCGGCACCGCACTATCACTTTCACCAGCCAGTTGTGCCCGTGCACCTTCTCGCACGGCCCGTCATAGTCCCGAAGGTGGTGGGCGGCCGAAAACGAGGCCTCCGTGCAGATTTCGTACATACGCTGCTCCTTTCACCACTGCTGCCGTCCCGATGGCATCCACCAGGTGTTCCGTCCGAATATACACCGTCAGGTGTATTTTACCCTCGTACCATGAAGCCGGGAGCAACCCGCGTACGATGCCGGAAGTGAGTGCGGAAGTGTACCGCGTGGTTGACGCGAACCTGAACCGGCTTCGTGAGGCGTTGCGGGTGGTGGAGGAGTATGTGCGTTTCGCCGCAGACCGTCCCGACCTGGCGGCCCGCCTGAAGGGACTTCGGCACGCGGTGGCGCCCATCGAACAGGCGGTCGGCCAGCACGCCTTGCTTGCCTGCCGCGACACGGCAACCGATCCGTTCGCTTCCGAGACGCGTCCCGAAGAGCGGCTGAGGGACGGCATGGCGGGTGTGGCGCGGGCCAACCTCAAGCGCGGCCAGGAAGCTTCCCGGGCCCTTGAGGAATACCTCAAACTCCTGCCCGGCGACGCACCGGCGGATGAGGCGAAGCGGATCAGGTTCGAACTGTACGACCTGGAGAAACACCTGGCGGAACTGCTTGATAATGGCAACACGTAAGAAGAGCAAACCGGCCGAGAAGAAGCAGCAAGCGCACCACGGCGTATGGGGCATTCTCTGCGCGGCACTGGGCGTACTGGTGTTCATGTCGCTCATGGCACGGTTCATGGGGCGGCCCGAGGTACTCGGACCGGTGTTCGGTGTGCGCCTGTCCAGCGGCCTGGTGCGGCTGTTTGGCACGATGGCCTCGCTGGTGTTCCCGCTGGCGATGGTTGCGGCCGGGGTGCGCCAGATCCGCGGCAACCCGCCCAGCGGCCGCGCGCTGCTGCTCTGGGCCGTGCTGGCCGCCGAGACCTCCGCAATACTCGCCGTCCACAACATCCGCTATGTCACCCGCGGATCGTTCCCGTTCACCGACAACCTCCTCGGCAACGGCCTCACGTACCTGCTCCATCACGTATTCGGCCCGCACCCCCTCGGCCCCTACTTCCTGCTCGGCGTCGGGGTAGTCGTTTCCCTCATACTGCTTGCACACGTGAACGTGGTCACCGTCTCGCTCGCCGTCGCTGACACGGCGAAGCGCATCTCGTCGTGGGTATCGAACAGCCTCGCCGAACTCGCCACCGCACGTATCGACGAAGGACCGCAGGTGAACCTGGACGGTACGTCGGAAGACGACGAGGAGGAAGACGAGGAGCTCGACGAGGAGAAGCTGCGCCAGCTCGAACAGGACCGCGCGCTGTTCCGTGCCAAGAAGAACGCGCCGATCACCATCACGACCTACGACTCGGAGCCCGTGGTGGATGTCGAGGCCGAAGCGGAGGAGCGGGCGGCGGACGAGCGCGGGGAAGACGAGGAGGAGGACGGCGGTGAAGAGAAGAGTGGATTCCAGCCCAGCACGCCCAAACGCCCGGCACAGCCCTACCAGATCCCTTCCCCCGACATACTTACCGATCCGCCGCAGGAAAGCACCTCGGTGGACACGCAGCATATCCATGAGACGTCCGAAGTCCTCGAACGCACACTGCTGAATTTCGGGGTCGAGGGCAAGGTGGTGAACGTCAGTCCCGGCCCGGTAATCAACCGCTACGAGATCGAACTGGCGCCCGGCATCAAGGTAAGCAAGGTAGTGAACCTTCAGGACGACATCTCGCTCGCGGTCGGCGGGCTGCGCATCCGCATTCAGGCGCCGATACCCGGGAAATCTGCTGTCGGTATCGAACTGCCCAACCCGCAGCGTGACCTGGTCTACTTCAAGCACGTGCTGACCTCGGAAGCATTCCGGCGGGGCAAAGCAAAGCTTCCTGTCATTATCGGCAAGAGCATCTCGGGCGCGCCCTATGTCACCGATATCAACCGCATGCCCCATCTGCTGATTGCCGGACAGACCGGCTCGGGCAAAAGCGTCTGTATCAATTGCATCATCTGCAGCCTGCTTATGACCAAGACGCCCGAAGAGCTGCGCATGATCATGGTCGACCCCAAGAAGGTCGAACTGGCGGCGTACGAGGGGATTCCGCACCTGATGTCGCCGGTGGTGACCGAATCGAAGGAAGCCGTGAAGGCGCTGCAGTGGGGTGTCATCGAAATGGAGCGGCGCTACCGCCTGCTCGCCAAGGTCGGCGCGCGCGATATCGAGTCGTTCAACAACCGCGTGGCGCAGGGCAAGATACCCGAAGGCGTGCTCGACGAGAAACAAAACAAACCATTGCCCTTCATCGTAATCCTGGTGGATGAACTCGCGGACCTGATGATGACGGCCTCGCGGGACGTCGAAACGCAGATCATGCGCGTAGCGCAACTGGCACGCGCCGTGGGGCTGCACCTGATCGTCGCCACCCAGCGTCCCTCGGTGGACATCATCACCGGCCCGATCAAGGCGAATCTCACGTCGCGTATTGCGTTCCGCACCATACAGTCCACCGACTCGCGCACGATCCTTGGTCACGTGGGCGCCGAGAAACTCCTCGGTATGGGCGACATGCTGTTTCTGCGTAACGGCGCACCCGACATCGAGCGCTTCCACGGTGCGTATATCACCGAGGAAGACGTCGAGCGGCTGGTCGGGTTCATCCGCGAGCAATATGTCGAAGTCGAGAAGATAGAGAGTTTCGAGAAGGCGGTGCCGGACCCGGGCAGCGCGAGCAGAACCGGCGGTCAGGGCGGCGGCCACGACGAGCTGTTCCCGGAGGCGGCCCGCGTGATAGTCGAGATGGGCCAGGGTTCCACCTCGCTGCTGCAGCGCCGCCTCAAGCTCGGCTACGCGCGCGCGGGGCGGCTCATGGATGAACTGGAGCAGGCGGGGATCGTGAGCGCGCAGGAGGGCACGAAGATGCGCGAGGTGCTGATTCGACCGGATGAGTTGGAGCAGATTCTCTCCGGACAGTCCTGAGAAGGGATGCGTATGCCACAGAAGCACAGAACCACCAGGTGCCGCATGACGGGCCCCCGCGATACCGTCACCCTCTTGTCCTCCGCGCCTCTGCGTCTCTGTGGCACTCTCTGCATCGCTCTTCTTCTCCTCCCCCGAGCATCCGCCGCAGCCACCATCATCGACACGCTCCGCACGCGTTACGGCAGCGCTGCCACCATCTCGACCGATCTCGGCCTTACCATCCTGTGGAAAGTGCGCGAGAAGCAGGAGTCGAAGACCGGCAGTATGAAACTGGCCACGGGCGATCGGTTCCGCGTGGAACTCGGGCCCACCACGTGGGTCTGCGACGGTCAGACAGTCTGGCAGTACAGCAGTGCGAGCAACCAGGTGGTGATCAAGCGCCTGCTCGACTTCGACCTGTCATCGCACCCCTCCCAGATGCTTGCGACGTTTGTCAACGGCTACGAGTACCGTGTGCTCGAGAACACCGCCAGGCAGGCGGTGCTCTCGTGGGAAGCCGACAGCAGCGAGGCGGCTTCCTTCTACCGCTCCATCACCGTGTTCTACGACAAGCACAAGGGTACGATCTCCTCGTTCGCCCTCATCGACCGTCACGGGAACGAGAGCACCTACCAGTTCACGAAGACGGTGCTGGGGGGGCCAATCCCGCGCGAGACCTTCGAGTTCGCCATCCCCAAGGGGGCGCATGTCCTTGACGAACGCGAGTAGGCTGCGGAGCGTCGCGGCAGGGCGGATGGCGCTCGTGTGCCTGTGTACGGCGGCAACCGTGCGGTCCGAAGCGCTTACGAGCAGTGTGGTGGACGCTCTTGCCGGCACCGGCGACACGGTCTGGGTGGCCACGGTCGCGGGCCTGAACTTCGCTCTCGACACCACCGATTCGGTCCCGGGATGGTGGGCGCGCAACGTGGGGCGACAGCGGTGGGGTTCGCTGAGCTTCGGCGATTCCCGGGCACTCGCCACGCTGGATGCCGCGGTGGATGAGCCGGACGAACTGCACAGCGTGTTCACCGGGTCATTCTTCACGTACAACCATCTCACCGCACAGGCGCGGGCACTCACACTCCGGCTCAACTGGGTCCATGCCGCCGACACGCTCGAGCGCAGCGCGGTCTGCTACGCTTCGACGCGTGCCGCCGACCGGTGGTGGCTCGCGTACTACGATGCGGGCCTCGTGGCGTGGGATGGCGTTGAGGGGGTATCGTTCATGCCGGGCGTGGATGGCGCCGCCTCGGCACTCGACCTGTTTCCAGGCGCATCGGTTGCCTCGCGCGTGCGTCGCGACGACACGCGTGCCGTGTTCGTCGCCGCGGACACCGCGCTGGCCGACTCGCCCGCCGTGTGGGTAGCTACGCTCGAGCGGATCTGGCGGTTCTCTCCCGCTGATACCACCTGGGATTCACTCCCGAACGTGTTTGCCGATCCCCAGTTCAGCCTGGTAGGCCACGAAGCTGTTTTCGTCAACGGTGCGGACACGGTCTCGCGCGTGTACGCGAGCAGTACGGTGCGCCGAGGCAGCGGCACGCGTACCTGCCTGTTCAAGTACCAGGACAGTGCCTGGGTCTACGTGTACGGGCAGGAGCCGGGGCAGTCCGCGCCGGTGGGGGTCAGCTTCGCGTTCGGCAACCGCCTGTACGTGGCCGACAGCACGGGCTTGAGTCTCCTCGTCGATTCATCCGCCGCGTCTCCTTCGACAGCAGCCGGACGGTTCGACTACCTCAACCGTATGAGCGCCGCCACCGACCAGGTTCCCTGGAATGTCCTGCGGTACAACGACGTACTCGCATCGGACAACGGTGACGGTACCGCGCGCCTGTGGATTGCCACCTCAAGCGGTCTCTTCTTCTCGCGTGTGGAGTATCCGGACGGCACGGGCGAACCGCTGGTATTCGCCAACCGGCCCGTGCGGGTCAGCAAGCCGTTTGCCGCGCCCGGCATACTCAACGACAGGAACCGCGACGGGCGCGTGTATTTCACATACCGTCTCGACAAACCTGCCCGTGTGACCATCGAGGTGTTCGACTGGAACATGGACCTGGTGAAAGTGGTTGTGCGTGGTGACGGTCCCCGGCCGGCCTCGGCTGCCGGACCCGACGCGGTGCCGAGCACCGACTACAGCCGTGACTACTGGGACGGCACCAACGAGAGCGGTCGTATCGTTGCGCCGGGCGTGTACTACTTCAGGATTACCACCGACAGCGGGGAGCGCGATTTTGGCAAAGTGGTTGTCGCATTGTCGCGCTAGCGTCGCGCTGGCGGCGCTCACCTGTGCGCTCCTCGGGAGCGCGGTGACTGCTCTCGCCTGGGTTGGCGGCGAGTCGGGGGCTTACCTCCGTGCCCCGGTGGGTGCTGCTTCGGTCGCGATGGGAGGGGCGGGCAGCGCCAGCCCCGACTACCTGGGCGCCTGGTGGAACCCTGCGGTTCTGCCCATGTACGACTCGCGACATGTTTCGGCCGGACTCGGGGTCCGCTCGCTCGGGCGCATGGAGGGCAACGCCGACCTCTCGTTGCGCATTCCCACCCGGTTCGGTATCGGAGTGAGTGCGCTGTACCGCGGGGATCCGTTCCTTGATGATCTGCGGGACGAGTACGGCGAGAAGCTCGACGGCGGCTCGTACACGACACTCTCCCTCAGGGCCGGTGTGGGCGTGCGTATCTCGCGCTCATGGTCGGCCGGGGTCTCTCTCGGCCTGTTCTACCAGAGCCTTCCCACCGACTACACCGGCGCGGGTACACTCGTGCGGTCCAATGTTACCGGGATCGGCGGGTTCACACTGGCTGCCCGCTACGAGAAATCCGAGCGTCTGGGCCTGGCACTGCTGGTGAAGAATCTCGGGTTGGACATGGACTGGAGCCTCAACGCCGAGGAGCAGGGGTTCGAGTACTCCTACGCCCAGGTCAAGGATTCGCCCCTGCCCGAGTTCGTGCTCGCTTCACGGTTCCAAACCACGCTGCTGGGGCGTCCGTTCGTGTGGGCGAGTGACCTCTCCGGGTGGGTCGTGGACGGTGATCTGCACGTGCTGGACCACCCGCAGGGCGTGTGGAATAACGGTGTGGAGTGGCAGTTCTGGGACACGTTCTGTTTCCGGCTCGGGATCGGGGAGGTGCCGCTCGAAGGGTCGTTTGTCAACGACTCGAAGCAGTACTGGGAGGCGTTCACGATGCGGGTATCGGGTGGTTTCGGGTGGGAGCTGCGCAAGCTGCGTGAGGGCCTGCAGGTGCACTACGCGATAAGTTCCGACAAGGTGGGATCGCTGTTCGACCAGGCGCTCGATATCACACTGACGTTCTGAGCGGCAGAAGAAACGTATGCCACAAAGACACAGGGGTACAGAGGAGAACGGGGTGAAGCGGATCGCGCAGTGTGTGGTATTCGTGCTGGCAGTTGCCGGGCCGGCGCTGTGTGCAGGCTACGACGCAGGTTTCCAGTATGTGGAAGAGCCGGTGGATGCGCGCGCGGTGGCGATGGGCTCGGCGGCAACCGCGCTGGGCACCCGTGGGTTCTTCTACTACAACCCGGCACAGCCCGGGCTGAACGACCGCCGCTACCTTGGTGTCGAGTACGGCCGCCAGAGCGGTGATGTGAGCCGGGCCATGGTGGAAGCCGCGTGGAATTTCGAGAAGTGGTTCATCGCCGCGGCCCTTCCCACCAGTTCGGTGTCGGATATCCGGGCCGCCGATGAGCGTGGCCCTCTCGACCTCTACTTCTCTTCGCAGGGCTCGATGGTGGCGCTGAGCGGCGGGTTCAAGTGGAACGGACTCACCGTGGCACTCGGGTTGCACGGCATGCAGGACCGTATCGATGTCTACACCGGGTATGCGCTGTCGGTGAGCGCCGGTGCTTCATAC
>CAZJJT010000184.1:0-8118 GCA_964546395.1 uncultured Fibrobacterota bacterium | reverse complement strand
GACCCCGCGGCGGAAGAACCGGCGAATGAGACATCACTCGTGGCAGGCGCGGTCTGTGCCGCAAACGTGTTCTTCCTCAACACCGTGGAGCCCGCCAGCAGCACCGCCGCCCCCGTGGCTCCGGTCCGTTTCAACAGGTCCCTTCGACTCAATCCCATGCGTACCCCCATCGCTCGTGTCCAGCGGATAATATATCACACCTTGGCGCCTCGGGCAGGCAGTAGTGTCGCACGCAGCGGCTCAGCGGCGTCGGGACGTGTCTCCCGCCCGTGAGGCGCAGGCCCTGCGCTCAACCGCTTCACGATCCGCCCCTCGATTTGTACTACCCGGTCGTCGCGGGGCACCGCGGGCTCGAGGATATGGTGCATCACTGCCCCTGTCACTCCTGCAGCGTTGAATTCGTAGGATGTCAACTGGTACGAGAACGCTTCCGGTGTGTCGTCGAAGCCGACCACGCTGACATCGCGTGGCACGCGGACACCCCGGTCGTGCAGGTAGTCGAGGATGTCTACCGCGATCTGGTCGTTGTATCCCACGATTGCGGTTACCGGTGTGCTGTGAAGCAATGTGTCGAGCTGCGGGTACAACGCTTCGCGGAACTGCTGACGGGCCAGGGCCTGGTTCAGGTCGGTGAACAGATCTGAGGCCACGCGTTGACGTGATTCGAACCCCCCCGGGGCCAGGCCCTCCACGGAGAGGAACTCCGACATCATGGCGAGAAAGCGCGAGCGCTCGTTATCACTCAGATCCACCGTCGATGTCCGCCCGGTCCGGAAGGTTGATACGGCTGTCTCCGTCCCCGCCCGGGAGAACACGCGCCTGAGCCCCTCGTCCCGCTCGCGGTAGAAAGGCTGCTGCATCTCGTAGGTCACGTGCGCGATGCGGCGATGGCCGAGGCCGAGCAGAAACCGACCCATCTCTTCGGCCGGTCGGGTGCCGGGTCCGACGATGAACGTGCGGGTGCGGTAGCGGGGAAGCAGGTGGGCGATACGCGAGTGCAGGTTCTGCTCGTCGAGCACCGCGATCGGACGCGTGCTTCCACGAAGGGCGTGGAGCGAACGCTCGACCGCCGCAACGTCAAGGGCCGCCGTCCATACGACATAGCCGAGCACCGTGCTGGTGCGTTCGAGTTCCTCCAGTGGCTCATACCCAACCCAGTCGGTCCCCCGGTAGTGCAGGCACACGGGGACCAGTTCGATGTCACGGATGGCGCACTCGTGTTCGAGTACGTGCAGGTGCGTGCGTGTGCGTGGCGTGGGACTGCTCAGTTCACCGAGATCAGTCCCGCGTGCGATGAGTACCAGGCGCGCGCCGGCATGCGATCCGGGCTGGTGGAGCGGGTCTCGCGGTGCCGTGCGCGGACGCAGATAGCCTTCCTCGATACACGAGTCGAGCGCGTGGCGGACCGTCTCGTACGACGCGCCGTGGCGGACACAAAGCTCCTTGATATGCGGGAACGCCCGCGCGTCGAACCCATGGTTCCAGATCTCGCGGATGATCGACTGGCGGATGAGACGCCACTTGGGATGGTGTGCCCTGCGGCACTCTGCGCCAGTCCCGGCCGGGGCGGCGGCACTGCCCGGATCGGGGAGAACGTGGATACCCTTATGCTGGACCGCGCTCAACACACCTTCCCGTCGCAACGCCCCCACCGCTCGGTGCATGGTGGGGATCGACACGCCTGCGGCCGCTGCCATGTCCCCGATAGTGGGCAACCGGGTGCTGCCTCGTTCGGAGGCCGCAGTGATGGCGCCGTGCAGGTATGCCAGTGCTCGTTGGGATGCTTTCATATGAATATTCAACAATATAGACTGTTTTATCTGTATCGGCACGGCACAGACGACAGCCAGGAGACCTACCCTATGGACAGCGGAGCACTTCACACTGGGGAGGAGTCATGCACGTCCTGCGCCGAGTCACCGTGTCCTCAATCTGCCTTGCTGCTGCCCTCACGCTTGGCATCAGCGGAATCGTCCGGGCGGCCGAACCCAACATGCGTATCGGCACCAACCTTCGTGCGATCTCCTGGGGCGGCGGCGCTGTTCGCAGCGGCAGCAGCTGGATACCGTCGTTCCTGGACGAACTCGCGGAGGCATACAGCTGTGTCAGGTTCATGGAGTGGCAGCGTATCAACGAGACCGACGCTGTCACGTGGGCCCAGCGCGACGAGGCCGATGGGATTACCTACCTGCTGATGGCCGAGCTGTGCAACCGCGTGGGGACCGATGGGTGGTGGTGTGTACCGACCAAAGGCGATGACAGTTTCATCCGCGGACTCGCCACACTGCTGCGCGACAACCTGAACGACACCCTTACCGCCTACATCGAGATTGGCAACGAACTCTGGAACACCGCCAACCCGTTCATCAACAATGTCAACTACGCGGCCGGCCGTGCGGACGCGCTCGGGATCTGTCCGCCCGAAGTGGCTGCGTCCAACTGGACCTACAAAGCGGCGTACTTCCAGATGTATCGGCTGTGCCAGGCAATAGACATTTTCACCGAGATCTACGGCGCCGGCATGCGGCAACGCGTGCAGTTCGTGGCCGGCTCCTTTGTGAACAACCCGACACTGACCAGTATGCTCTGCCGGGCCCTTCGCGACACCATCGTGAATCCCAGCCAGCACCTGATCGATGCGTTCGCGATTGCGCCCTATTTCGGCAACAGCGCGTCGGGCGCCGACCTGACCCTCGCCATGACACTGGCGAGTTCGGTGAATGTGCCGCCCCACCTGAGCAACATGACCAGGTACTACAACGACTACTACCCGACCAACGCGCGGCTGATTGCTTACGAGGGCGGAGCGCATTACACGAGCAACGCCAGTGCGTTCGCCAGCAACTCACAGGCCTACGACGTGTACATGGCGCTCCTCGACCGTGTCGCACCCTACCTCGACCTGTTCTGTCACTACACGCACACCAGCACCTGGACATCGTCGACTGCCTGGGGGGCGAAGTCCTACACGGGTCAGCCGCTCAACGAAGCGCACAAGTACCGTGCACTTCTCGACTGGCAGACTGCGCACCCGTACGCGAAGGTATCGGTTGCACCTCCGCCGCACCAGTCCCACCAGCCTACCGCAAGGCAAGTGCGACTTGCCGGCGGCCAGGAACAACAGCGGTTCGACATACTCGGTCGTGTGACGCGGACGCTTCGCGTGCCGTGTGTCGTTGCCAGCGTTTCAGCTGTGCCTGATCGGGGCGGCGCCGCGTGCACCCTCGTGCCCGTGTTCCCTGCCGAGTAGACAGACAAGGTCCCGGGGCGGGCGGCCTCCCCCTCTGCAGCATCCGTCTCGCTCGCTCCGGAACCGGACTACCAGGTGACCACTGCAGCTACCCGCTTCCCCTGGCGCGCAATCGTATCGTACCGGATCTCAGCAACATAGGCGCCGGTGCCGTGAGACGCGAGATCGACGGCAGCATGGTGTTCGCCTCGGCCGCTTGCCAGCCGCAGTTGGGCCACGCACCTGCCATCGAAGCGAAACAGCCGCAGGACCGCCCCCCGGGCGTCTTCGGTGCTGTAGCGAATATCCAATGTTCCCTGTGCTGAAGCAGCGCCCGTCAGCCAGGTGCCGCTGCCCTGCCGCGCGTTGCATGCGGAGAAACTCAGGCCAGTGCAGCCTGTGACGGTAACCGGTTGGGAGTATGCCACGGGATTCGATGCACCATAGCGTCTGACGCGCAGGAGCAGGTTGTCGGTGCAGACATCGGGTACGACAAAGGGATAGTCTCCCCATTCGGCATCCACCTTGTCTACCGATCCCCCCGTGTTGACGAGCAACCACGTTTCCGCATCGTCGAGCGAGTACTCCACGTCAACGACGTTGACATCGTATGTGGTCCAGGTGATGTGCTGCGTGCTGCCTGCCTCCCACGTCATGCCTGCGGCGGGCCCGGTGAGCGTGACGGACGCCGGGGTGGCAAGTGTGATTGGGGCCTCGTTCGACCACCCGGATGAGTCGGCTCCCGCCACGGCGCGCACGCGATACGCATAGCTTCCATCGGCCAGCGGACCCGCATCGGTGTACGTGGTAGCATTGGCGGCAACCGTGGTCAGAACCTGGAAAGTGCCACTCGCCTCGCGTCGCTCAACCACGAAGCCCATCTCGTTGGTCGCGTTGTCGGTCCAGGAGAGATTCACCGATTCGTTGTCGCTCGACGTTGCGCTCAAAGCGGTAGGTGCGTTGACCGATGAGCCGACATTGAACGTCACTGCGTAGTTGACGCTGTTGCTCGCGCCGCCACCGGTAACAGTGACGGTTGCGCTGTGGGCACCCGGAGCAAGCCCGGTCGCACTCACCGCATTCGTGATTGTCTGAGCGTTGCCGCCACCCGTAACCGTCAGTGTGAGCCATGGCACGCTGGACGGTGTAGTGATGACATTCACCGAAGTCAGTGTCCCGGTGCCCGAGTTGGTCACGTTCACGGTCTGATTGGTAGGAGTCGCGCCGCCCACACTGCTGAATGTCAGTGCGCTTTTGTTGAGCGCAATGACCGGCCCGGCGCTCGGAGGCGGGGGAAGTGCTCCGTCCCAATAGTCAAAGGGGCAGCAGCCGGTGTTGGTGCCGACATCGGGGCCACGCCCCAGATCGAGGTATTCGTTGGTGGTGATATTCGCCAGGAAGCCGTGGCCATAGGCCCCGTCTTCGCCGACCATGACGACATGGCTGTTCGACGAGTGGGAGAACCGATGAATCGAGGATCGCGGCTGACCTGAACCCGACTGCCCCGGCACTGCGCCGGGGGTAATGATGGTATCGACAATTGCCTTTGTCTGGAAGTCTTGGACGTACGCAATCTGGTGGTAGTCATACCCGATATCGGGTCCCCGGTTACGGGTTACGAGCTGCCCATTGGGTGAAACGGTGCCCTGGCATCCTGACCCATACGCGTACGCGGTCCGCGTGGACAAGTTGAGTCCACTCGAGGTGTACCCGTATGTCGCATCGCCGGCACTGGTGTATCCTGCTCGAGTACCATCCAGAGAGACCTTGAGCGTCTTGATGTCCGGCGGTGTCGGGTCACCCCCGAAGTCGGCAAGGCTCGCAACGATCTCGCGCTGTCGTGTCGTTACGTTGACACGGTAGACGTTCTGGTCGTATTCGCTCCAGTAGATGTAGCCATTGGCCGCCCAACTGGCATAGAGATCGTGCAGCGGAGGACCGTTGAACGACTGACAGACCTGCGTGACATTGGAGCCGTCGTTGTCCATCACAACAAGGTTGCTGCCATCAAAGCTGCCGGTGTTGAGCTGATAGCGGAAGTAGGCGACCTGCTTCCCGTCGGGAGAAAAACACGCACCGTGGAGCAGGTTGTACACGTTGGACGGACCCCATTCGCCATCCCAGATGAAATCGCTGGTGCTTACCAGCTGCGTCCAGGTGTGGGTCGTCGTGTTGTACAACGCGATGGCGGCATAGCGCCCCGCGCTGGTGCCGACGGTTGCCAGTACGGTGCCCCCGATTGCCGCAAGCGAGGTGGTCAGACAACATACCACGGCCAGCCCGATACCCGCGGCAGTGGCCTTCCCAGTGAAGTCAGTTCGCTGTGCCATGGTCTCTCCCCTTTTCTACTCATCCAATGTAGCAGCATCACACAGGGCCGAGCCGGGTAATTGTGACATTGGTACCATTGTTGGTATAATGGGTATATTATTGCCCATGGACCAGCCACCATCGCCCCAAGCCCGTCCGGCACAGACACGAGCGCGCAGCATCATCGCCAAGGCAGTCGAGCATGCACGGACGCATGGGAGCAGTCGGCTCCCCTCCCTCGTCACGCTGGCAGAAGCGGCGAGCGTGAGTCGCATGACCATGTGGCACGCAGTCCATGAAGCACGTCGTGCCGGCATCGTTACTGCATCGCGTGGCCAGCCCATAGCGCTCGTTGGTGCCGCCGACAGTCGTGTCGAGCGCATTGCCGACAGCCCTTCAGTTCCCTGGGAACGGGTCGCGGCCTCAATAGCCAGGGACGTCCTGTCGGGCGTACCCCTGCCTGGCGCCACCATGCCCTCGCACAAGGAACTCATGCTGTCACACGGTGTCTGCCACGCCACCATCCGCAAGGCACTGGGATCGCTGGTTTGCACAGGGCTGCTCGAGCGGAAGGGGCGCCGACTCCGTGTCACGGATGCGCCACCCACGCGGCGGTCGCGGAGTGACCTGGTGCTGATCTCCTACGGTGCACAGGGGCAGATTCCGTTCATCACACCGCGTATCCATGAGCACCTGCGCCATCTGGAGCAGGAGTGCAGTCGCCTGAATATCCGTCTGCACATTATCACGGCAGACCAGATATTCGATGTCCCGGATGGGTTTCAGAAACTGCGGAAGCGGCTCGTCGCCATGCAGCCCCTCGGCATCGTACTGTGGCGCATCGTGTTCATGCCGGATGCGTTCAGGATCCTGGCCAGGCAGGTTGCTGACAGCTCGCTGCCCTTTGTCGTGTTGGACGAGGCCGGTGACGTGGAGCGGTTGCTGCCCAGACGCAAGGCGATGCAGTGCCGCATCTATTCACTGGGGACCTCATCGGTGAGTGGCCTTGATGTCGGCAGGTTCCTTGCCCGCCACGGACATCGCAAGATCGCTTTCCTTGCCAGCCAGGAACCGGTTATCGGCTTCGCACAGCGCAGGCTTGACGGTTTGCGGCAGGCCTTCCGCGAGTCGGGCTGTCCAGACGGGGTCAAGGCATTTGCGATAGATGCGAGCGGACAGACGGCCCGGGCAGTTTTGCGAAGGTTGCGGATGCTGCTGAATGAGGAGGCGTTTTCTTCCTCTTTGCGTACAGGGGTGATACCGGATGCCTCTGTTCTCGAGGAAATAGCGGATATCATCGGCATGCTGCGGGATCCAGGAGCCAGTATCGCACGGCAGAACGCTCTCCCGGCAACACTCGATTCTGTTCTGGCCTGTGAAGGCATAACCGCCATTGTGGCAGAAAACGACCCGGTGGCGCTGGATTGCCTGAATTACCTCAAGAAGTCCGGCGTCCCGGTTCCGCAACGTGTCTCGGTTGTCGGGTTTGACGATGGTATGACGGGAATGCTCAAACGCATGACAAGCTACAACTTCGGCACGGATGACATGACCCGAGCCATGTTGTCATTCCTCCTCGACCCCAAACGCTCACTGCGGGATGACAATGCATTTGTCAAGGTTGAGTTCCCCGGCCGCATCGTCGAACGACAGAGCAGCGGCGCAGCACGCGCCGGTACACTGCCACCGGCAACCATTGATGACGGGGGCCTCATGCCTGGGGCCGGGTCAGCTGTCCCACAGCGTACCGGCCGTCGCACTGCCACAGGCAAGGCGTTTGGCAGATAGCGGCATGCTCGTGACCCGCGCCAGATTGTTCCATGGGCTTGATCCCCCGGTGCATCGGTCCAGGACCATTCGGGTCGACGCGGGGCGGTATGCGCCAACCGGATTCAACCACCAGCGCGTCCGGTTCGCGGCGATACGCTCTGCAGGGAAGGTCGCAGAGGCGTTCGGGATGACAGGATGGCTGAGCGGAAAGCTCCCTGAAGGACGGTGACCCGTTGCGCGCGTCGCGGTGATCGGCGGGAATGTGCTGCAGATCCCCCGTGCCACCTACGCCGTGATGCTTGCGGCGTACGCCCTCGGGTACCAGTCGTGCAGACGCGGGTTTGGCGCGAACTGCAGGCTGCAGGCTATTGCGGGCTCGCGCGCAAGCATTCGCTCATCGCGGTGGTCCAGTCAATAGTGTCCCACGCAAGTAGCGCTCGCGTGGTTCCCACCGCGAGCCGAGTTGCTGCTGCTCCGCAAGCATCGTAACTGCGGCCCGCGCCATCTCTGCCATGGGTTGGCGGACTGTAGTGATGCCGGCACTCACCGCCCCCGGGATCCCGTCGATCCCGTACACGTCGAAGTCCGGCCATGCTGTTTTCAGCGCCAACGCTGTCTCGTCGTTGACCCCGAACACCGCAAGCTTCCCGGTACCACCGAACAGCCCGTCACCACGGTGCCGCAGCTCCGCTGCCGCGTCACCGCCCCACGGCACCGCAACTACCTGCGGCTCGACACTCACGCGTGTCACGGCACGCTCGAACGCTTCCTGCCGCTGGCGATCGCTGTCGGCGCCCAGCCCTGCGTGC
>CAZJJT010000183.1:0-8209 GCA_964546395.1 uncultured Fibrobacterota bacterium | reverse complement strand
GGAATCCACAACCTTGTCCTCTTCGTGACCGCAGAACGGACACTTCATCGTGCCACTCCTTGCCAGTGACCACCCGCACCGGCCGGGCCACAGCGGCGAACCCGGTCACACAACATCTTGTGTAACAACAAAATAGCTTACGCAAAGGGATGCGTACAACAGGGCAGGCTAGAACTCGCCGGAAACGCTCAGCCCGACAGGGCTGTCGCCCGGCCCGCTCACGGGCGAGAACCGCACCGAGGAGAGGCGCTGGGACGAGGAGCGCCGCCGGGTTACCACGCGGGCATCGATGAACGCCACCACCCGGTTCAGCACCATCGCCCCGATGCAGAATGTGGACGCGATGTGGTACGAATTGGCGTCATCTCGCGTGCGGTTGTACTCATTCTGGTATGACGTGTCGACCCAGGCCCACACCAGATTGGGCTCCACGTACTTGTCCTCCGGCGTGCGGTTCAGCTCCTGTACATGGTTGTACCCATCGACATCGATGTACGACCCCACGGCCTTCCAGTACTCCCCGTCGGCCCCCGGGCCTCCGCGCGCGCCGGCGTAGAACCACGCCATGGTACGCGAATCGTCCATCAAGCGCCGCGAGTACCGTCCACACGCAACAGCGCCGAACAGGCAGGCCAGTTCGGTACTATAATAAGTGAGGGCACGACGCGGCTTGCGAAGGTACTGGTGACCCAGACCGGGCAGCAGCAGATTCGCCGCCATCGCCAGCCCTGCCGAACGCGCGCTGTCCGCCGGCGGCTCGGCAAACAGGTCGATACTGTCGGTGGTAACGGTCTCCTCGATGACCGTCACCTGCGCGGCAGCCAGTCCACCCATGGCAGTTGTCAGCACAAACGCACGTACGAGAACGCTGCGTACCATGCTCAAAAATCCAGAGTCAAGGCGACGCCGGGCGCGTAGTCGCTTCCCGTGCTCACCATCTGTTGTTCGACATGGATGCGGTCCCAGGCCGACACCTTCCCGAGCATCCGGTCGTTGTACCGCTTCGCCGTGATCCCGGCGTCAATCGCACTGGCGATGTGGTTCACCAGCAGCACCACCAGCAGGTTCGTACTGACACGCTTGTAGCCGTTAGCGTCGGCCAGTATGTCGTTGTACTTCTTCTGATTCTTCGAGTACCCGAACATCGCCCGCCCGGTGGCAACCTGACCTCCCGAATCATCGGGTTCTGAAAGCATGTACACGAGGAACGTGCTGTCGGCGCTGCCGTGCACCACGTACGAGTGGTAGCTGGCATGGATCGTGTCTCCCGGCGTCCCGACCAGGAGTCGGTAGTCCGGCTCGCAGTCGTCCCAGCCCTGTACGTACGGGCCGCTGCCCGCCCAGTCGTAGAACAGCTTGGAGCGCTTGTTCCGCTCTATCGGGTACCAGTCCTTCACCGCCAGTGTGTCGTACCCGCCGCTGCCGTCCGGGGTCAGTTTGGGATAGAAGATCAGGTCCATCTCGCTCTGAGCCGTGTCGACGCCGTACAGGCTCTGGAAGAAACCCAGCAGGTAGTCGTAGTAGCCGATGAACTCGGTGCCGTCCACATCGAAGTGATCGTCGGCGTACGAGTAGGCCTCGTCGGCCTTGCTGTTCCCCGCCACGCTGAAGCCGATGCTTGCACCGATGAGTCCCAGTTCGAGACCGCCGTACAGGCCCGTCTTCCAGTAGGAACGTGCGTACGCCTGCCCCAGCCCCGGCACAACCATCGACAGCAGTATCGCCAGCCGGGGCGAACGGTACTGCTTGAGGTTGCGCGCGAAGTTCACCGCCTTCACCTCATCGACCCGCGCCGGACCAACCGGTACCGCCTCGCTCGTATCCGGCGGCGCCTGCGTCTGTTGCGACTCCGGCATGGGCGGGCCGTACTTGCCATAGCGTCCACGATACCGCTCAGACGTCATGCCCCCCGCGCTGTCTGACGGAAGAGGTGCCTGGACCGAGTCGCCCGATGAGACGGTCGCACCCGGGGAAGCCGAGTCAGCCGTGTCGGCGGAAGCCTTCGGGGCCTCCACAACCGCGCGGTCTACGATGCTCTCCTCACTGCCGTCGATGCGCAGGCCCTGCTTGCTCAGCTCGGTGAAGATGTCTTCTTCCTCAACCACCACCGCTTCCGTGGCGGCAGCCGCAGGCTCGGCCGCGGAGGAAGCGCTGTCCTGCACGGCCGCGGTGTCGGAAACCGGCGCCGAAGGCGCTGTCGAATCGGCGGGAGGAAGCGCGGGCGGCTCGAGATACGCCTCCTGCGCAGAGGCCGGTAGAGCCGCCGCCAGCGTCCACACCAGGCACGCCGCTGCTGCAGGAACACGTACGGCCATCGCTGTGCAGACTCGGAAAGTCATTGTGTCAGATCCCCAGCACGTCACCCATGGAATACATCCCGGGCGCCCGTCCCCACAACCACTTGGCCGCCGCCACCGCGCCCGCGGCGAAGTTGGCGCGACTGTGGGCCGTATGCCGCAACTCGACCCGCTCGCCTTCGCCGGCGAACAGCACTACATGCTCACCCACGATGTCGCCGCCGCGCACGGCGTGCACGCCGATTTCGGTGCCCGTGCGCTCGCCAACCATGCCGTGCCGCCCGTGCACCGCCGCCTCCTCGTAGTTGAGTGAGCGGGCCGCCGCCGCAATCTCCCCGAGTCTCCGGGCGGTGCCGCTCGGCGAGTCTTTCTTGTGACGGTGGTGGGTTTCGATGATCTCGATGTCGAATGACGAGCCCAGACGCCGGGTAACGAGGTCGGTGAGATGGAACAGGAGGTTGACACCCAGGCTCATGTTCGGACTGACCAGCACGGGCATGTGTCGCGCCGACTGTTCCAGCCGCTCCATGTGCTCGCGGTCCAGACCCGTCGTGCCCACCACCAGACCGCGCCCCTTCGCCCCAACCGCATCCGCGAGCGCCATGGTCGCCGCGGGCGAAGAGAAATCGATTACCACCGCACTGTTCAGCGGAACATCCGAGGGCGAGGCGCACACCAGAACGTCGCACGCGCCCGCACCGCAGGCGGCGCCGATATCGGTGCCCAGAAGGGGGTGGTCGGGACGGTCGAGGCAGCCTGCCAGACGCACGTCCGCATCGCCCAGGGCCATCCGGGCGACCTCGCGTCCCACACGCCCACCCGCGCCATGGATCACCACGTCAACTGTCATAACAGCGCCTTGCTTAGCGAAGGATACCGCTCTTGCGGAGTACGTCCACGAGACGTGCTTTATTCGTGGGAGCCAGGTCGACCAGAGGAAGCCGCAGCGGGCCGGCCGGCAGCCCCAACTCGCGCATGGCCGTCTTCACCGGTATGGGATTGGTTTCCACGAACATCGCATCATGCACCGGCAGCAGCTCTTCATGAAGCGCCAACGCGCGCCGTGCGTCTCCCGCCAGCCACGCTGCCACCATCTCGCTCATCCGGCGCGGCAGGATATTGCCTGTCACCGAGATCACACCCCTGCCGCCTACCGACAGTACCGGCAGCGTCAGCGCGTCATCACCCGAGAGTATCGCCAGCCGCTCCCCGCACCGCGCGTGAATCTGCGATATCTGGACCACGTTCCCGCTGGCTTCCTTCACCGCCACGATAGTGTCGAACTCGCACAGCCGCTCGAGGGTCTCGGGCAGGATGTTGACACCCGTACGGCTGGGCACGTTGTACACGACCACGGGGATGGGCACCGAAGTGGCAATGGCCCGGTAGTGCTGATACAGCCCTTCCTGCGTGGGTTTGTTGTAGTAGGGCGTGATACACAGAATGGCGCCGGCGCCGTGCTCCCTGGCGTGACGGGCCGCGTTGATCGATTCCCGTGTGCTGTTGCTTCCCGCCCCTGCAATCACCTGCACGCGCGACCCGGCGGTCTCGATCGCGATGTCCACCACCCGGTGGTGCTCTTCCCAACTCAGCGTGGCCGATTCGCCGGTGGTACCACACGGCACAATTCCCGACACCCCCTCCGCAACGAGGCGCTCGATATTCGCGCGCAGGCCGTCCTCGTCCACCGCCCCATCCGGCAGCATCGGCGTCACCAGCGCGACATAGCAGCCCTGAAGCTCCATGCCCACCCCTTCTGTGAGGCCCCGTGGGGGCCGCCTCCCGGTTGCGCTACTCGTCCTGCTTCTTCACCACCCACACGCGCAGCGAAGCGGTGATGTCGCGATGAAGGCGGATATTGACGTTGTAGACACCGATCTGCTTGATGGGCTCTTCCAGTTCGACCGACTGGCGCGGGACATCGAACCCTTCGTTCTTGAGGAAATCCGCTATCTCCTGGGCCGTCACCGAACCGAACATCTTGTCCTCTTCACCCACCTGCACCGAGATCGTGCACGGCACCTGTTCGATCTTGGCGGCCAGGTCGCGTGCGTAGGCCGTGCGCTTCGACTCACGCCGCTCACCCACCCGGCGCACTTCCGCCACGGTCTTGACATTGCCCTCGGTCGCCACGACCGCGATGCCGCGCGGGATCAGGAAGTTGCGCGCGTAGCCGTCCTTGACCGTTACGATATCCATCGCCTTGCCCAGGCTGTCATAGTCCTGTCTGAGTACAACCCGCATATCGCTTCTGCTCCTTGCTTGCTTGCCGAATAGTGGTTCCCCGCGGCTGCGCGGGCCATCCCTACTTCATGTTGTCCGACACGTATGGCAGCAGGGCCAGGTGGCGGGCCCGCTTGACAGCGATGGCGAGCTTGCGCTGGTTGGGCGGGTTGACGCCGGACAGGCGCCGCGGCACTATCTTGCCGCGTTCGTTGACAAACCGCCGGAGCGTATCGACATCCTTGTAGTCGGGGAGAATCTTGTTCTGCGAGAAATAGCACACCTTCTTGCGCTTGCGAAATCTCTGTCCAGCCATGTATGTGCTCTGCCTTTCGGATGGTCCTGTGGAATGGGCTCGTGTCAGTCGTCGCGTCTGCGGTCGCTGTCCCTGCGATCGCTGTCCCTGTCCCTGTCCCTGCGATCGCTCTCACCACTCTCGCCGCCAGCCGCCTCAGCGGCCGCGACGCGCGCGGCAATCTCCGCCTTGCGCTGTGCCTGGAGTGCCTCCACCCGCGGGTCGGTAACCACCGAGAGATGGCGCAGCACGTTGTCGTTGAGACGCATCGCCCGGCTCAGCTTCGCCGGCACGTCCCCTTCACCCTCGTGCACAAACATGACATAGTAGCCACTCTTGCGCTTGCGGATTGTGTAGGCCAGGTCCCGGCGCCCCCACTCGTCCACTTTCTGCACCGCCCCCTCGCCGCCCAGGATCTCGCTCACCTTGTCGATCTCCTTGCGCAGCGTGTCCTCGGGCAGCACCCCGTCAAACACCACTGTCGACTCGTACACGCGCTTCACACACACCTCCCATGGTCTTACGGCTTCGGAGCACTTCCCCGAAGCAGGATGGTTGCCTCTACCTATTGTATCTGCTCATGGCGGCGTCGACCCCTTCGGCCATCACGCACATCACCGCATCGGCCGCCCGCCCTGTAGCCTCTCTGACTGCGGCAGCTTCGTGCCCCGCAAACGCTCCCAGCACGAAATCCACCAGCGACTCTCCCCGAGGGACCGGGCCCACTCCCACGCGCACTCGCGGGAACTGCGCGCCCACCTCGGCTATCAGCGATTTCAGCCCGTTGTGCCCGCCGTCACTTCCCTCGCGACGGACCCTGATCCGCCCCACTCCCAGGTTGACATCGTCCACCACCACCACGCACCGCGACACGTCACACCCGCTCTGCCGCAACACCCCCGCCACCGGTCCGCCGGAGCGGTTCATGAATCGGAGCGGCTTTACCAGTGCAAACGGCCCGCTTCCCGCCCCTTCGCACCGCGCCACCCAGGCATCACCCGAGCGACCCTGCATCCGCGGCGCACACCGCGCCGCCAACTCATCCACGACCACGAACCCCACATTGTGGCGTGTGTTCTGGTAGCCGGCACCGGGATTGCCCAGGCCGACCACGACAAACCGTACCCCCTCCAGCGGCCGCTGTCGACCCCTGACACGCTCTGCAAACCAGGCGAACAGACCCATACACCACCGCAACCGACGGCGCGGCTACTCAGCCTTCTTCTCAGGCGCCGCCGCTTCTCCCTCAGCCTTCGCAACCGCTTCCCCCTCGGCCGGCACTTCACCCTCCGCGCCCTCAACAGGAGCCACGGGTTCGACCACGACCTCCTTGGCCGGCACCGACACCAGGGCGATCACTTCCTCGGGAGAATCCACAATCTCCGCCTTCTCCAGCACCACATCACGCACGTGCAGCGACTGGTTGATGGCCAGCCCCGAGACATCCACCACGATCTTGTCGGGGATATCGCCGGGCAGACAGCGGACTGACAGGTGACGCGCCGGGTGCTCGAGGATACCACCTTCATCCTTGACACCCACCGGCACACCGGTCACCTCAACCGGCACCTCAACCGTAATCGGCTCGTCCATGGCCACACGCTGGAAATCGATGTGCAGGATGCGGTCGGGCCGAAGCACGTCACGCTGGATCTCCTTGATGACCGCCAGCGAGTCCTCCTCCTTGCCCTCCATCCCGAGGTTCATCAGGTGCGAGGACCTCCTGGCCCGGAGCACGCCGCCGAACTCACGCGCATCAATCTCGATTGACTCGGCCGCTCTGCCATGGCTGTAGCACACCGCGGGAATCCATCCCGATACGCGCTTCTTGCGCGCCAGTGCACTCCCCCGCCCCTCACGCACACGGGCCGAAAGCTTCACAATGTCCATCCATAACCCCCTTGGGAGATAATCCTTACCGCTCTCGGCCCGGCGCCACTGCCGGGCCCGTTGTCCTTCTGTGGCTGGGGCGGTAGGATTCGAACCCACGAATGGCAGGACCAAAACCTGCTGGCTTACCTCTTGCCGACGCCCCAGCGGACGGGAGACAAGCTCACAAAATATATCGATTGGGGTGTGCTTGGCAATGCAGGTGGGGATACACCGCACAACATGCGGCCGATGCGCTACTCCTCCTCGGCTGCCGTGTCGGCCGAAACCGCGGTTCCCGATGCCGAACCCGCCTTCAGTTCCCGCTCGAAAGCCCCCAGCACGGCATCCTCTATCTTGCGGCGCATCTCGTTGTTGATCGGGTGAGCCAGGTCCTGGTAGGTCCCATCGGTGCGCCGCCTGCTCGGCATCGAGACGAAGTATCCCTGCGAACCGCTGATAATCTTGAGTCCTCTCACGACGAAGCAGTTGTCGAACGTGATGCTGGCGAATGCCTTCAGCTTGTCCTCTTCACGGAGCGTTATCCGGACCTCGGTAATATCCACGTGGTACCTCCCGTGAAGGGAATAGATCACCGGTTCCGCGCGCGGACATGCTGCCGGGCACGAACCACCGAACCGGGCCTCGTATCAGGAAATTATGAAACGGCCTACCGAATGTCAACAGATTTCGTCGCCCCCCCCCCGGGCCCGCCGTTTGCCTCTGTCCAGCCGGTATCATGTATTTTTGGATGATGAAAGCACGACAGAAGGGCCTGTTGAGCCTGCTCGACTACTCCGCAGACGAGATCAACGGTCTCATCGACGCCGGAATCCAACTCAAGAAGAACCGCCTTCGCACGGCAACGCCGGTACTCGCCGGACGCAGCGGCGTGCTGCTGTTCGAGAAACCCTCGTTGCGCACCCGTGTCTCGTTCGAAACCGCTATCAACGAACTCGGCGGACACGCGGTGAACCTCGCCTCCGACATGGTTGGCCTGGGAACGCGGGAGAGCATCGCGGATGTCGGCAGAAACCTGGAGCGCTGGGTGCACCTGCTGGTGTTCCGCACCTTCTCGCATTCGCGTCTGCTCGAACTCGCCGCCCACTGCGGTGTGCCGGTAATCAATGCACTCACCGATTCGTTCCATCCGTGCCAGGCCCTCGCGTTCGGCATGACTTTGCGCGAGCACGTGGGCACCACGGTGCCCGGCAATGTGGTGTTCGTCGGTGACGGCAACAATGTGTGCTGTTCGATACTGGTCCTCTGCGCCACCCTCGGCATCGACTTTGCGGTCGTCTGTGCACCGGGCTACGAGCCGCCCACGGCCGTTCTCAAGGCAGCCTCGGAGCGGGCGGCCCGCAGTGGCGCGCGCATCGAAGTGGCGAACAACCCGGCTGATTCGGTCGGCCGGGCGGCTGTGGTGTACACCGATGTCTGGGCAAGCATGGGTCAGGAGAGCGAGAAGCAGCGGCGCGCGCGGGACTTCGAAGGGTTCCAGATCAACGCGCAACTGCTTTCCCGC
>CAZJJT010000182.1:0-8212 GCA_964546395.1 uncultured Fibrobacterota bacterium | reverse complement strand
GGAAGGGCAGGTCGGCGGTCACTCCTGCCACCAGGAGTCCGCCGCCGATGGCCACCACCGAGAAGTACACGTTCAGGCACATGGCGCTCACCACCATGCCCAGGAAAGCCGGGAGGATCAGGAACGACACCGGGTCGATCCCCATCACCTGCAGGGCCGCAATCTCGCGACTCACGCGCATGTTGCCCACATAGGCGGCAAACGCGGCCCCTGAGCGGGCACTGACGATGAGCCCGGCAAAGAACGGCCCAAGCTCGCGCACCACCACTACGATCAGTATCTTGCCGAAGTAGTCGCCGACCCCGAACCGCGGCATGTTATCGGTGGCCTGCAGCACAACAGTCACGCCCGTCACCATCGCGATGATCGCGACGAGCCAGAGCGCCTCAACACCGGTGAACAGGATCTGGCTCACGATCTGCCTGAACAACGAGCGGTATCCCCCCTTGCCCGGATGGAACATGGCGGTAACCGTGTCGAGGGCCAGTTCCGCGATACCCACCCAGGTCTTCGCCAGGCCAACCACCTCTTCACCCAGTCGCTCGACCGCGTCCCTCAGACGGTTTTCCATGCGCCCCGTCCCCGCGCCACATCACCACGCCACTGGCCGTACGCGTTCCAGAATGTCTGCCGGGAGTGCGTTGCCCGCACCGAGAATCGCAGGTGCTGCCAGCCGCGACAGTGCACCCGCTTGTGCTCGCCTTCGAGGCGAAGGGCCTGGCTGTTCGACACCTTGTCACTCTTTGTCAAGACGATCATCACCGGTACACCGATCCCCTCCAGCCACTCCCCCGCCTCCCGGTCGGCGCCCAGGCCCGGATGGCGGATGTCTACGAGCCACAGCACGCCCTGGAGCTGTGGTCTGTCGGTACAGCACGCCCGCACGAGGGTACTGAGACGGTCCATATCGGCCTTGGAAGTGTGCGCGTAGCCGTATCCCGGAAGGTCTATCCAGGTATCGCCCGTGCTGAGCCGGTAGAAGTTGGCCAGCGTGGTCTTCCCCGGCCGCGATGACACCCGCGCGAGCCGCCGGTCCGCGAGCACATGGTTGATGAAGGAAGACTTGCCGACATTGCTGCGTCCGACTACGCAGAACTCCGGCCCGGTGGCCCGGGGGAACTGGTCCGGTGTGCCTGCCGAAACGGTCAGCTCTGCGCTCGGAAGGATTCCAGCCACGCCCGCGCGACTCCCCTCTGGGTTGTGTAACCCAGTGAGTATAGCATCCGGCGCTTCACATCACAATCCCTTCCGTCCCTCGAAGCCCCCAAAAACTGTTGACTCTTCACAGACCAGACACGATATTGTACAATGCACGTGAAAGCAACGACTTGACAGGTCAGGGAGCACCATGGTCCAGCTGGTCAGGCAGGTGAAGCGCTGGTTCGACACGCAGTTCCGGAGACACCCGTATGCGTGGGGATGGTCGTTCGCCATGTCGACAGGTGTGGGGCTGGCGCTCGTGGACGTGTTCACCAAGGGGCTGCGCGCTCATCTGGGCGAACTGCTCCAGGTCGAACAGCTCGTGTATCACTTCGGCCTTCCCTTCATTCTCGGAGCCTCGGCTGCACGCCACGGCAAGAAGTTGCGGGAGAAGGCGGCACGTGAAGTGGCCGAGACGGAACGCAACGCCAGCGAAGAGAAACACCGGACGCTCGTCTCCAACATCCCGGGGATCGTCTATCGCATCCATCTGCGCGAGAACAACCGCGTGGAGTTCTTCAGCAGCGATCAACTCGAGCTGTTTACCGGCTACCAGCCAGACCAACTCCCGGCGGGGACGGTGGCGGCGCTCGAGTCGATGATTGCTGAGGCGGAGCGCGCACACGTGGTAGGGGCGGTACAGAAAGCGATCGCGGACAACGAGACGTACGAGTTGTCGTTTGCGGTGAATCGAAGGGACGGGCAGCGGCGGCACATGCTCGATCGCGGCCAGGTGGTGCGTGACGAACAGGGGCCGCAGTACGTCGACGGTGTGGTGCTGGATATTACCGACCGGGTGCTGATGCAGGAGATGCTTGCGCAGGAGCGCGACTTCGCCGAGGGACTCATCGACACCACGCCTGTCGTGGTGCTGGTGGCGAACACCGAGGGCCGAATCCTGCGGGCCAACCGCTACACCACCGAGCTGCTGGGATGGACAACCGAGCAGCTGCAGGGGCACCTCGCCCATGAGTTCATCCCGAGTGAAGAGCGGGAGGACATCGCGCGGCAACTGCTGTCGGTAATGAGAGACGGCACGCCGGCGCGGGGCATCTCGCATATGCTCACCAGGGACGGCACGCCGCGGGAGATCTCCTGGCACATGCGCAAGCTCTGGCATACCGGGGCTGAAGGGGCCTCCATCCTCGCGGTCGGACTCGATATCACCGAGCAGCGTACCATGGAGGAACAGCTGCGCCAGTCGGAGAAGCTGCAGGCCCTGGGCCAGCTCGCCGGCGGCATCGCCCACGACTTCAACAACCAGCTCAGCGGGATCCTCGGCTACGCCGACCTGCTGCAGGAGCGCATCGGCGACAACGAGAAACTGCAGCGCTACGCTGAGAGTATTTCCCTTGCGGCGCGGCGTGCCGCCGATCTCACCGGCAAGCTGCTTGCGTTCGCCCGGAAGGGCAAGTACCGCACGCTGCCCGTCGACGTGCATTCGATCATCGCCGAGGTCGTCACGCTGCTCGAGCGCAGTATCGACCGCCGCATCTCGGTTGAGCAACTGCTCCGCGCCTACCCCCCCGTCACCATGGGTGATCCCACACAGCTGCAGAACGCCATCCTCAACCTCGCACTCAACGCGCGTGATGCGATGAAGGACGGCGGGAAGTTGGTGTTCGAGACCGACCTGTGCGTGGTGGACGGCGCGTTCTGCGACGCCACCGAGTTCAGCATCACCCCCGGCGCGTACCTGCAGGTGAATGTGCGAGACACGGGGCACGGTATCGATGAGGGTGTCCGCAGCCGCATCTTCGAACCCTTCTTCACCACCAAGGACCCGGGCCAAGGCACCGGCATGGGCCTCGCGGCGGTGTACGGCACGGTCAAGGCCCACCATGGTGCCATCACCGTGACCTCTTCGCCGGGCAACGGCAGTACGTTCACCCTGTACTTCCCGGCAAGCGAAGCAACCAGGACGCACGGTGTGTCATTTGACGCGGGCAAGCAGGTTGTACGGGGATCGGGCCGCATCCTGCTGGTGGATGACGAGGACGTGGTACGGGAGATGACCGCGGAAATGCTCACCAGCCTGGGCTACGAAGTCCACGAGTGCGCGACGGGGTTGGAAGCGGTGTGGCATTACCGTGAGCACTCCGCAGAGATCGACCTGGTGGTACTCGACCTGGTCATGCCGCAGATGTCGGGCAGGGAGGCCTATGCGGCAATCAGGCAGATCGATCCGCAGGTGAAGGTGTTGCTCGCATCCGGGTACAGCGTGGACGGGGAAGCCCAGGGGATACTGCTGGACGGGGCGAAGGGGTTCCTGCAGAAGCCTTACCGCAAAGCGGAGCTTTCCCAGAAGGTTGCCGAAGCACTGGGCGTGGCCACCCCCAGCGACTAGGGCGGTCACTCAACCGCGGAACCGCTCCACCAGCATGCACGTCTCGGCAACGAGTTCGGAGATCTTCTGCGTCAGACGCCCCTCGATCGACGTGTGCAGCGTGTCGCTGAATGGCTCCTTCCAACGCCCCTCAATGCGTGACGAGCCGATCATGACGCCGGCGATTGAGCCCGCGGTCGCACCCGTGCAGTCGGTGTCCCACCCCCCCATGACCGTCGTGCAGATCACTTTCCCCAGGTCATGCCCCCCGTGCATGAGACCGGCAGCCACGATGCAGGCATTGTTTATCGCGTGCACACAGTGCCAGCCCTCCATGCGCTGCCAGATCTCATCCAGCGTGGCCTGCGCGTTGTCTCCGTTGGCTTTCGCTACCTCGACCGTACGGCGGATGTGGTCGGCGAACCGCGAATTGCCGGGTATCTGCTCCAGCCCCCTGCGGATCACCGCCTCGGGCTCGTTCTCGAGATATGCCGACGCGATGCACGCCGCCACCCACATCGCCCCGTAGATTCCGCTGCGCACATGACTCGCGGCCGCGTCCTGCCACGCCGCCCGCGCAGCTGCCTCCGGCCGTCCCGGGAGCACGTACCCGTACGCATCAGCACGGATCTGTGCACCTATCCATTCGCCGTACGGATTCATGAATGTCGCCGTGTCCGGGTACGACAGCCCCATCACCCGGTTGCGGTACGCCAGTTTCTCCGCCGTGCATACCGCATTGAACGAAAGCTTGCGAACCCAGTGGTCCAGAACGGCATCCGGAGTAAACGTGAGGCCGCGCTTCCCCAGCAGATCGAGGGCAAGCACCGTATAGTTCAGGTCATCGTCTGCGGGCGCAAACCGGATGTACTCACGCAGCGACGCGTTGCCTCTGCCGGCCTCGTACCACGCCGGAAGCTGCCCCTCAGAGGTCCAGTACGGCACCATGGTCCGCTCCGACACAAAGTCGCTCATCGGGAACTCGCCCGACTCCCGCAGGATACGCAGCAGTACGGCCCGGGAGTCGAGGTGCTTCATCAGGCACTCCACCGGCTTGCCAAGGATGCACCCCGCGATTCTGCCGTACCAGCCGCCGCCGATGCGGTCAGTGAGTTCCACTTCTCCAACAGGCATGTCATAGCTGTCGGTCCGCCGTCTCGGACGGGCCGCGCGTATGGACTCGAGGTCGCTCGGCTCGGGACTGCGGAACGCGCATACCTCTTCGTACACGTCACGCTCCAGCGCCAGCCACTCCTTGCTGCCACCCCGGTCTGCCTTCGGCACCGAAGCATCCAAGGCTTCGAGGCGCTCCCACAGCACTCCCACGTCCGCCCCCTGCTCACGCAGCGAGTACAGGCTGTTCCGCACGTCAACGGCAAACTCGACAGGTACTTTCACGTCAGCCCTTCCCGTTCCATGAGTCCACTTCCTCCCGGCGCGGAATCGAGCTGGCTGCCCCCATGCGTGTCACACTCAGAGCCGCAGCTCTGCAGCCGGTGTCCAGCGCCTGCTCCACGCTTCTCTCGAGGGCCAGCTCGGCAAGGTAGTAGCCGATGAACGTGTCGCCCGCTGCGGTGGTATCCACTGCCTCCACGCGGTACCCGCCACACCTCAGCCGCGTCTCTCCCCGTGCGTACGCCGCCCCCCGGCTCCCCAGGGTGAGTACCGTCGCCGCCTCGGGATACCGTGCAGCCATGCTGTCAAGAACAGCATCAGGGCTGTCTGCCCCGGACAACTCGCTCCCCTCGATCTCATTGACCACAAACGTGTCCACGAGCTGAAGAGGGTATGCGAGTACCGCGGAGTTCATCGGCGCCGGGTTGAACACGATCCGCAGGCCCCGCGCAGCTGCCGCCCGCATGATCGCGGGAATCGCACTGATCTCGTTCTGGAGCAGCAGAAAACCACCCTTCGCGAATGAACCAACCACGCGCTGCGCGTCCACCTCGCACACCTGCTGATTGGCCCCGCCAAACAGGATGATCGCGTTCTCGCCGCTGCGACTTACCTGGATAACCGCATGGCCCGAAGGCCCCTCGACTACCTCGGTGAATTCAACGTTGACGCCGCAGCCCGCCAAGCGCTCGCGGTACCACGCCCCGTCGGTCCCAAGCTTGCCCGCGTGTGACACCTGCGCACCGGCCAGCGCGAGCGCGGTGGACTGGTTGGCGCCCTTGCCGCCAGGGAATACCTGGTAGCCACTGCTGCCGAGGGTCTCGCCGGGACGAACGAAGTGGTCCACCGAGTACACATGGTCGATATTCAGTGAGCCGAAGTTCAGGATGCGCTTGCTCATGCCCCCTCTGCCTCCCCTTCACCGCGTTCGAAATGGAGCTGCACGGGCAGACCGAACCCCGCGCACATTTGACGCGCGAGCAGGCGGTGACCACAGGCGTTGGGATGCACGCAGTCGTGCATGAGTTCGCCGATGCGCAGTTCGCCGGACTCCTCGAGCCGCCGCCACCACAGATGGTGGTCGATCAGGGGCAGCCCACGCCCCTCAGCCACCTCGCGGTTCACCTCCATCAACCGCCAGTGTGCGTCGTCGTTGCGCCAGATATGCGGCGGCGCCGGCTCCAGCTCCATCACCGGCGGCGATGTACGCAACGCAACCACCGCCCCCGTCTGCTGCACGCGCTCCACCAGGGTCTCAAGCTGACCCCGGAACTCCTCCGGCGGCACGCGCTGCGCATCGTTCGACCCAAACGATACGAACACCAGCGAAGGGGCAAATCGCAGCACATCGGTGTCGAGGCGCGCCAGCCCCCCGGCAGCCGTGTCGCCACAGATACCCACGTTCACCATCAGCACCCGCTGCGACACCAGTCCGATGCGCAGCTCGCTGTGGAGCAGTTCAGGCCACTGCTTCGCCCCGTCGGTAAACGATGCGTTGCAGGTGTTGGAGTCGCCCAGGGCGACCATGACCACCAGGTCCCTGCGGCGTATCCTATCGACAATGGGGACAAGGTGTTGCGTGTTCTTCAGCACTCCATCTCCACCCATGTTCCCTCCCGTGGACAATTGCTGAATATACTGGAAGGGGTGCAGCTGCTCCGCGGCTACCTCGTGCACCCGTTGCATTGGGCGCATTCGTGATGTAGATTCATATGCTGACCGTCAATATGTTAACTATCAGCATTCGGGGTGTGTGCCGTGGAAGTTGACACAGCGGTGCTTGATGCGAGGCGGGACACGTGGGCCGTGAACGGCGCCGATGCAATGCTGGTGTTCGGTATCCTGCGAACGCACAACTACATCAGCCCCTATCTCGACCGGAGCCTGCGAGATCTACGGCTCACGGCGATCCAGCTCAACGTCCTGCTGACTCTCCAGAATGAGCCCTCGGGACTGGCTCTCAGTGAGATAGGCCGTCGTCTTGCGGTCAGCAAGGCCAATGTGACGGGCCTCATCGACCGCTTGGAGCACAAGGGCCTGCTCGAGCGCTGCAGCGCGTCCGACCGCAGGATTACGCTCGCACGGGTCACCGCGGAGGGGACGCGTCTGCTCTCGGAGGTGCTCCCCCGCCACAACGACCTGCTCTCGCAGATAGGCGACTGCCTGAGCGAATCGCAGAAGAAGCGCCTCACCTCGCTCCTCTCCCGCCTCCGTGCTGGGATGCGAAGCAGGGGACTTCACCGTCACGGATTCCACGAATAGCCCGCGAAAGGCACCACACGCACCATGGCAGAGCCTGCAGCAACGACCACCCCCCTATCCAATGGTGTAGAGCGTGTCGAGCAGATCGACAGCGTGCTTCGCAAGGTGATTGACCGGCACCTGTCGGAGGGGGAAACCCTCGAGGCGCTCGTGCCGACCGACCTGAGTGCCGACGCCACAACGTTTGCCGAAGGGGTACTGGCGCTTACCGACCGTCGGCTGATGGTAGTACACGGCACCAATGGTACCAGCCGTGTCACCGAGTCGCTTACGCGCACCGATATCTCGGAGCTGGCGATACACGAGGGTCATTCGGCGGTGCGGGTGATAGCACATGTCAACGGCCATGGCATACCGCTCGCGGTTGTAACGCGGGGACGGGTTGGGATGATCCGCAAGTTGCGCGGCCGCTGCTGCAGCCCGGCCGAGGGCGACGCAGGGACTCGCCCCCGCGGGGGGCGCAACCGGCGCGGCCCAGGGGGTGGCGGTGATGGTCGCGAGGCAAAGGTCTGCGAGAAATGCGGTCAGCCGATCCCACGACGGATAGGCTTCTGCCCCAACTGTGTCAACCGCGGCCGCTTGCTCGTACGCCTCGTCGGGCTTGCCCGGCCCTATCTGCTCCCGATGGGCGGAACATTCCTGCTGATGCTCGTGATAACGGCTATCGAGATGACGCAGCCGTTGCTCACGAAGGTGATGGTTGACGACGTGATTCCCAACCGCGACCTCAGGCTGTTCGCGTGGATCATCGGGGGCATCGCCGCCATCTACGCGTTCGGTTCGGTCTTCTCCGGGGCCCGCTCGTATCTTATGGCGTGGCTGGGCGAAAAAATCGTCCACGATTTCCGTACCCAGGTATATAGTCACCTGCAGAAGCTGTCCATCGCGTTCTACGACGAGCGCCAGACCGGCTGGATTATGGATCGGGTGAGCGCCGACACCGCCAACCTCCAGCGGTTCATGGCCGAGGGGTTCCAGGACCTCATCCGCGACCTCATGACCCTCGTGGTAATTCTCGGGATCATGTTC
>CAZJJT010000181.1:0-8216 GCA_964546395.1 uncultured Fibrobacterota bacterium | reverse complement strand
TGAACACCACGCTCGCCAACAACATCGGCAACCTGCACCACCGCACGTTCGTGTTTGCCCAGCGCTATCTCGAGGGCCGGCTGCCCGAGCTGGCGTGGGACGAAGGTGTGGCCGGGGCGGTGGACGAGGCGCGGACAGCAATCGAGCAGGCATACGAGGACGGTGACTACAAGAGCGTGGTGGAGCGGGTGCACGCGCTGGGGAGCCTGGGCAACAAGTACTACCAGGACAGCGCTCCGTGGGAGCTGGTGAAGAAGGGGGACGCGGAAGGGGCGGGGCGAGTGATTGTCACCTGCGCCAACCTGGTGCGTTCGCTGCTGGTGTTCCTCAAGCCCATCGTGCCTGAGATTACTGCCGCGTTCGAGAAGCAGCTGGGGACGGAGTTCACGTGGCAGGACGCCGCGTTCGGCCTGCGGGGCGCCGCGGCCGGCGTGCCGGTGAAACTGGTGCAGCCAATCGAGCCCGAGCAGTTCGCGCTGCTCTACGCCGGAACGGCGCAGGCGGAGGCGGCCGCGGAAGGCGACGGGATTATCACGGTCGAGCAGTTCGGCGCGGTGGACCTGAGCGTGGCCACCGTGGTGGCGGCGGAGAAGGTGGCCAAGTCGAAGAAGCTGCTGAAACTGCAGGTGGATGTCGCCGGGAAACGCCGCCAGGTGGTGGCGGGGATCGCCGAGCACTACGCACCCGAGCAGCTGGTGGGCACGCAGGTGGTGATCGTGGCGAACCTGAAGCCGGCGACGCTGATGGGTGAGGTGTCGCAGGGGATGCTGCTGGCGGCCAAGGACGGCAAGCGCCTGGTGCTCGTGCGGCCCGAGTCGGCAGTGAAAAGCGGGGCGAGGGTGAGTTGAGAAGTACGAAGTACGAAGGGGCGGGCATGCAGGACACACTACATGCGACGTAGTATGTAGAGCATGGAGCACGATTCTTCCCCGTGTTCTGTGTCCTATGTTCTGTGTCCTACGTCCTGTGTCCTGTGTCCCATATCCCGCCGTCTCCCCGCAACGGAGAGAGAATGCCAGCCAACGAGACACGCGAGCGAATCGTAGTCCGCAGCGCCGACCCGGCCGTCGTGGAGCGCCTCTGCGCCGAGCTGAACGTTCCGCCGCTGCTGGCGACGCTGCTCGCGGTGCGAGGGTTGAGCACGTACACGGCGTGCGAGCGTTTCTTCAACCCCTCGCTTGAGCAGTTGCATGACCCGTTCCTCTTCGGCGACATGGCAGCCGCCGTTGAGCGTATCGGCCGGGCGGTGCGCGAGCGCGAGCGGGTGACAGTCTACGGTGACTACGACGTTGACGGGATCACGTCGAGCGCCATGCTGTGCCGAATGCTGCGGCGGCTGGGCCTGCAGTGCGACTGCTATCTGCCCAACCGCCTTACTGAGGGCTACGGGATGTCGGCGGAGGGAGTGCGCGCGATTGCCGAGCGCGGCAGCACGCTGATTGTGACCGTGGACTGCGGTATCGGGGCGGCGCAGGAAGTCGCACTGGCGCGTGAGCTGGGGATTGACACCGTGGTTACCGACCACCACGAACCGCACACGGACCGGCCGGGAGCGGTCGCGGTGCTGAACCCGCGCGTGGAAGGGTGCGGGTACCCGTTCGCCGACCTGGCGGGAGTGGGGGTGGCGCTGAAGGTGTGTCAGGCGCTGTGCGTGACGCTGGCCGACAACGCACCGTGGTGGCAGGACTACCTCGACCTGGCTGCCCTCGGTACTGCGGCCGATATCGTGCCGATGAGCGGCGAGAACCGGGCGATTGTGGCTGAAGGGCTGAAGCAGGTTCAGCAGGGCCGCAACCCGGGATTACGGGCGCTTGCGTGCGAGCAGGGCCTCGAGCAGACCGATATCCACACGCACCATGTCGTGTTCCAACTGGCCCCGTGTATCAACGCCGCCGGAAGACTTGGCGAGCCCACACGGGCGCTGGAACTGCTGCTCACCGACGAGCCCGCGGTGGCCGCCGAGATCGCCTCCGAGCTGGCCTATGCCAACCGGGAGCGCCGTGCGCTGAACGAAGTGGTGGAGCGGGAAGCGATGGCGTGGGTGGAGGGCAACTGCGAGCCCGGGCGCGACATGGCTATCGTGGCGGGGAGCGAATCGTGGCACAAGGGTGTGGTGGGGATCGTGGCCTCGAAGATGGTGGAGCGGTTCCACCGTCCGGCGCTGCTGTTCTCCATAGAACATGGTGTGGCGCACGGGTCGGGACGCACGATACCGGGGCTGCACCTGCTTGACACACTCGGCAGTTGCGCCGAGTTGTTCGACACCTATGGCGGCCACGCGGCGGCTGCCGGCATGACCCTTCGTGCCGAGCGCCTCGGCGAGCTTCGGGAGCGCTTCAACGCCGAGGTGGCCCGGCGGTTGGGTCCGGATGACCTGGTGCCGGTGGTGCACGCCGATGCCGAGGTGCGGCTCGACGAGCTGACGCAGCGCGCCTACCGGGTTATCGAGCGCATGCGCCCGTTCGGGCCGGGGAACATGCGTCCGGTGCTGTTCTGCCGCGAACTGCACAACGCGCGTGACCCGCGTATCGTCGGCGGAAAGCATCTTAAGCTCACGGTGAGCAGCAACGGTGCGACTATGGACGCTATTGCGTTCGGGTTTGGTGAACGGATCGCTGATGTCAACACGGTGGCCAGCTACTCGCTGGCGTTCTGTCTTGACGAAAACGAGTGGAACGGGCGCAAGAGCCTTCAGCTCGCGGTGAAAGGAATCGAGGTATGAAAGCCTGGGACGGGCGGTTTGCGGGGGCGACCGATCAGCTGATGGAAGCGTTCAACAGCTCGCTGGCGTTTGACCGGCTGCTGCTCGAGGAAGATGTCGACGGGAGCGTGGCATGGGCCCGGGCGCTTGAGGGTGCCGGGGTGCTCAGCGCCGAAGAGCGCGGGACAATAGTGAGCGGGCTGGAGCAGATCCGCGAGGAGCACCGGGCCGGGACACTTGCGTATGCACCGGGTGACGAAGACGTGCACATGGCGGTGGAGCGCCTCCTCGTGGAGAAGATCGGCGAGACCGGGGCGAAGCTGCACACGGGTCGCTCGCGCAACGACCAGGTGGCAACCGACGTTCGCCTGCACGTGCGCCGTCGCCTCGAGCGGCTGGTCGCCCTCACGACAAGCGTCCAGAACGCACTGCTCGCGCGCGCCGAGAGCGATGTCGACGTGGTGGTGCCGGGCTACACACACCTTCAACAGGCCCAGGCTGTCGTGCTCTCGCACTACTGGCTGTCGCTGCTGTTCGCGCTGGAGCGCGAGAAAGGGCGGTTGGCGCACGCGCGCATCACGACCGATATGCTTCCTCTTGGCTCGGGCGCACTGGCGGGGAGCGGATTCGCGGTTGACCGCGAGAAGCTGGCCAGGGAGCTTGGGTTTTCGCGCGTCGGCGAGAACAGTATCGACGGTGTGGCGGCACGCGACTTCGCGCTCGAGACGCTGGCATGCTGCAGTTCGCTGGGAATCCTGCTCAGCCGCTACGCCGAGGACCTCATCGTGTGGTCCTCGCGGGAATTCGGGTTCGTGGAGCTCGACGACGCCTGGGCGACAGGGTCGAGCATGATGCCGCAGAAGAAGAACCCGGATTCGCTGGAGTTGATACGAGGCAAGGCCGGACGGTTGATCGGCAACTACACGCGCCTGGCGACCGTCCTTAAGGGGCTGGGGCTTACGTATTTCAAGGACCTCCAGGAAGACAAGGAACCCTTGTTCGACAGCCTTCACCACCTGGCGATGGTCCTGTCGGTGTTTGCCCGGGTGGTGGAGACGCTCAGCGTGCGGCGCGAACGCATCGCCGCGGCGCTTGACCCCATGCTGTGGGCCACCGACATGGCTGACTACCTGGTGAACAAGGGAGTGCCGTTTCGCAGAGCGCATAAGGCGGTGGGCGCGGTTGTGCGCCACTGTATCGAGCACAACACCTCACTGCCCGAGCTGGACCTCACTGCTCTGCGCTGCTTCGCCGAGGAGTTCGACAGCGACGTGCACCAGTTGTTCTCGTGGGAAGCCGCGCTGAAGCATCGTGACCTTCCCGGCGGCACCGGCCCGGACAGCGTTGCCATCCAGATTGAGACGGCCCGGAAGATCTGCGCCGGCAGATAGACATCCAGGAGTGTGTTTCGCGTAGTTGCTCCGCCTCCTGGTGGGTGCTGGTAAATTCCCAGTGGTATCAGTCGCTTCGCCCCTTGGGTAGCCGGAGGGGTGGTGGTGCGGTTTGCGGAGGTCCGTTGGCCGGCACCCGCCGAGGGACGGCTGTTCGGTTCTCGTTCTGCACAGGAGGGGCAAGTGGAGGCGCATACCACACCGCGCGGCGGGTGGGGGTCAGCGTACCGCGCATACAGCGGCGCGTGCCCACCCCCTACCCCGCGAAGCCCACAAAAAACCCATCCCTTGAGTCACATGTCCCTACCCCGCGAAGCCCCAGGAAGGTGAACCTTTGGAGCTGCAGCATCAGGGGCAGATGCGCTCCACTGTCGAGCGCCCACGGATGTCGGCGCACAGCAGAACGGACCCGGCGCCGCGTGGCAGCCGCAAGCGGTACTCCCCAGCGGGGACCCACGCCTTGTCGGCCAGGATGGCTACCTGTCGGCCACTCAGGGTGAACAAGCGCACACGCAGCGGCCCGGGTGCGGCAAGCGACACGACCACCTCTTTCCGCACCACTCGTAGCGACAGCGGCGCGCGTGGCGGCGGTGCGGCACGAGGCATCGTGCCCTGCTCCTGTGCGTAGACCACCGGCAGCGTGAGAGTCCCCATCTCCGGGTGCACGGGCACGAACGCCGACACCAGTACCGTGTCGTACTGAGCAGTGAGCGTGAACGTTGCGGCCCCGATCAGCAGTGTGTCCCACGGACTGACGACAAACCGTGCCAGGTTCTGGCGGCAGTCGAGCGCGTATGCGTCGATCAGCGTATCGCCCTGCGTGCTCAGCACCGCGTAGCGGAAGTACCGCGGGCCGCAGATGAGGCTGAACTCGAGGGGGAAGGTATGCAGAGATCCGTTGTACACCCCGTAGCGCACGGTCACTGCCTGAGCGGACTCGTACACCGGGCGCTCGCTTGCGAGGATGTACTCGATACTGTCGGAGACCGTGCTGACCAGGTGCGTGTAGGTCCGCTCGAGCAGGTAGTCCAGGGTTGTTGTGGAGTCGGTGCGCACCCGCGCCAGGCTGTCCGTGGTCAGGTATGCCGGGTGCCGTGCCCGGGCGGACCATCCACCGAGCGACAACGCGAACAGACTGTCGATATGGTAGTACCCGACGCTGTCGGTAACCACGCAGTGCGTTACCCGTATGTACCCCATGGAATACACCGGGTTGGTGTCGGGGATCTGCGTGTACACGCATACTGTGCAACCCGCAAGCGGCGCAGGGCCGACCCAGGGCTCGCCGGGCGGAGGCAGACCGTATACCACGCCCTCGAGGCTGCCCATGGTGCCCCAGCGAACGGTCCGCACGGTGATATCGAGATCGTCGCGTACCTCGAACTGCGCCTCGAACGAGTCATGCTGTTTCTTCGTGATCCGCAGCAGGTAGATGCCCTCCACGAGCCCCGGGAAACTGAACCGCCCCGTGCTGTCGGTGAGCACGCTGTCGACCACCACGTACTCGAGCGTCGCCTGTGTTGCCTTGGGAGGGTAGATGACGGGCACATCGGGGCGGAGCAGTACCACCGATGCGCCAGGTACGGGCTCAGAGGTCTCGCCCTGCAACACCACGGTTCCGCTCAAGCGCACCTCGGCGCTGAGCGCGAACGGCACGAGTACTGCCAGGAGCACCGCGTTGCGGCTCACCGGTTCCCCCACTGGGGTGCGGTGAGCACCAGCGGGACACGTGCCGACACGCTGCCCTGTTCCATGTGCACCACGTACATGCCGCTCTGCAGCCGCACATGCGGCGCTATCACCACCGACCGGGCCGAGCCCGACGTGTGTACGATCCCCTCTGCCGCCACGCGGCCGCCAAGGCTCATGAAGCGGTAGTGCAGCGTCGCATCGGCGTTCGGCAGAACGGTGCACAGGAACCTGCCGCCGCCCAGCGGCCGCACCGCAAGCACCGGACGCTGTCCGGGCAGGCAACGAGGCTGGACTGTGTTTGGACGGATACCGGCGTGGTCGGGCACCCAGGTCCAGCCGAGGGTATAGTAGAAGAAGCGGGTTCTGGCTTTCTCGGGGATGCGGATGTCGCGGGGGTAGAGCGTGAACGAGTATGTCCCGCCCGGACTCAGCACCGCCCGGGGCACGTCGAATATCTCCACCGACGCGTCGAGACTGTACGAGCCGTACACGCCGCTGTCGGCGGCGAACCCGCCGATGTCCAGGTCGCTGAGATAGTTGTTGCTGTTGACCAGGTCGGGGTTGCTGGTCCACACGAGTGTGACCCGCAGGTGTGTTCCCTCGCGCGGCTCCTGGGGGACCAGCACGCGAAACGTTCTCTCCGCAAACGCCGTATCCGCTTCACCGGTGACAAACCCATGCTCGACAGCGCGGGGGACACTGTCGAACGTGAGGTCGGTGCAGCTGGTTGCGTATGCTACCGCATCGTAGGCCGACAGCACCCCGGCCCCATCGTGACCGTCCACCGCGGGGTCCCACTCGGCGCTGTCGACGTCGTGCGCAGTGAGCATCAGCGCCATCTTGATCGCATCGGGCTTGTGCGCGAGGAGCGGGCGGTTGGCACTGATGAGCCGCGCGGCCATGCCGTTGGCAATCGGTGCGCTGAAACTGGTACCCCGCCCGGGAAACGACCATCCCGGGTAGTAGCCGCAGACATACTGCGAGTCGAGGTTACCGGGGACACGGCAGTACAGCGTATCCATGGTGGTGTACCACAGGTGCGAGGGATCCCAGATATCGGGCGGCTCGTACGGATGGCTCCCGGGGGCGAGAATCTCGGGCAGTTCGCGGTCGCTGCCGCACGAGTCACCGGTGCCCGCGATGCAGGCGCCGTACTCCGGCTGCGGGTTGCGGGCGCACGAGAACCGGTCGAACACGTACTCCCGTTCCTGCCAATGCTTCACACTCCCCGCGCACAGCGCGGCATACGACTGCCACTGCACTTCCGCGGTGTCGCCGGCGTTGCCGGCCGGGGTGCAGAACAACGGGCATGGCCACAGGTACGCCATGTCATCCATCACCACCGACTCGCGGCTGTGCGGTGTGCGCTCGGGCGGCGGGCGCGAGAGGCTCAGGCTGCTCACTTCCACGCCGCTCGAAATCAGCCAACTTACCACCCACGAGGGGCTGTAGAAGTTGTCCTCGAGGTGCAGCCGCGTGGCGGCGGGGGCTGCGTTGGCCAGGCACATGCCGGTGAGCAGCGGGTGCGTGTCGGAGAGGGCCTCCACGGTGGCGACGACAACGCCAGCGCCCCGCATGTCGAGCGGGTGCTGCGCAGGGTTGAGCGCGGCATCCGCCAGGCTGGTAAACGGGATGAGCGAGCCGCACGGCTCGCCTGGTTCCAGCGGCGATACGCAGGCGACACGCGGGTCGCGCGCCACGCGAAGGAGTGCGGTCCTGTCGAGCGTGCACGCGAACCCGTCGCGGTCGGCACGCGGCTCGGGGAGGATACCGTGTGCGGCGCAGAATGTCTGGATGTCCACCACGGGGGCGAGGTGCTGTGCCGCGGCCGCGGCGGCCTGAAGCTCGCGTGTGGAGTGCGTGAAACGGCTGGGGTATGTCATGTGCGCTGTCTGCAATGTCACCAGCACGCGGACTGTCTGTGCACCGAGTGTGTCGCTTCTGTGGTGCAGCGCGCGGTCGAGCGCGCCGTAGCGGGCCCTGCGCGCGGCTTGTTCGGTGGCCTGAAGGCGGCGCAGGTCGCTGTAGGAGCCGACCAGCGGCGAGTTGCTCAGTATCCGGCACTCCCCGGTGGCGAGGTCGACCTGCTTGCGTACCAGGATCGGGGCATTGCCGAGTGTCAGCGGGAACCGCACGGTGGTGCGGGTCTCGGTGAGGGGGGCGGCTGTCACGGCCGTGGCAAGCGTCAGCAGCAGAACCGGTATCGGGGTGCGCGGTGAGTGGTACATGGTTCAGTTAACCCGCAGGACGGTGTGAGTTGCGCCGCTGCGCACGCGCAGCAGGTGTACCGCGCGCGCGGACGGGGGGAGTGTGAATACGTGTGGACCGGAGGCGTGAGTGCTCTCTGATACCAGGCGTGCTACCCGCCGGCCATCCAGTGCGAACAGTTCGACAAGGACCGGGCCGCGGGCAGTCGTGGAGACCAACAGCAG
>CAZJJT010000180.1:0-8225 GCA_964546395.1 uncultured Fibrobacterota bacterium | reverse complement strand
CCTCGGCGACGCGCACGATCTCCAGCGCGGGGACGCCGGCGCGCGTGGTCGCCTCCCAGTCCAGGCCCTCGCGCATCTCCGGTGGAATGGCGCCCTGCACGGCGTTGACGGCGCGATCCTCCATGTCGACGCGCATCTCCTCCAGCGGCGGGCTGTTCAGCATGTCCACGTAGAGCGCTCCCATCAGGTCCAGCATCGCAGGGTGCGCCTCGAACGCACCGTCCTTCACCTGGTACACGGGAGACACATCCGCGGGACTCACACTCCCCCGTCGGTGCAATGCCTGCTCGAAGAACCCCTTCGCCACGTCCAGACTGTACTTCCAGGCGTCACCCACGTTCTCGACGAACCCCTGCAGGATTGCCGTGGTTGAGGTCTCAGAGCCGCTCCGCCGGTACTCGATGGTGCCTGCGTAGGGGGGAATGTGTCCAAAGCCGGTTCGCTCGGTCAGGTAGCGCACCACCTCTACCTCAGGGTTCACACCCGAGTCCTGCTTGCGGTACAGCTTCATCAGCAGCCGGCTGCCGAACCGTATGGATGTGTTGCTCTGCTCGGCATGGAAAGCGCGAGGTGCGACCTGCTCCCCCATCTCCTTGAGGATCCTGCGCAGTGCAGACCCGGGAACACCTACCAGTACGCCCCCGCTGCCCCGGAGTCTTGCCTTGCCGCTCAGCAGCGTGAGCAGCGCTCCCTGGAACGCCGTCAAACAGCTCGCATCCACGAGCAGGCCGTTCTCCTCACCGGCCCGCAGCTCACAGATGACCGCTCCCTGACGCTCCTCCTGTATCCTGCGGGAATCGGCCCCCTCGGCGACGTATCCGACCGGCAGCAGGTACCGCTCTTCGGCGCCCTGCGCGTAGTCGACCTGCAGCACCAGAAGGTGCGCCCCGGTGTCGCCCACCGCCACATCATCCGCAACACGAATCCTGCTGATCGTCCTCGCCTTTGAGCCGAACCACCGGCACCCCGGCAGGTAGAGCGGCAGGACCCGACTCTCGAGTTCGGCGCGGACCGCCGACCACCCCTTCACGAAGCCGGCCGGGACCGCCATGCCTGCAATCCGGTCGGGGGTGCTCGCCGTCGTGCTTCGCTTCCGCATCAGCAGCCAGTAATGCGTGTACGGTCCGAACGACAGCGTGTACGGCCGGCGCGTGACGCGCGGGAACTCGTTGTGCGAGAACACTTCCTGCGGGATGTAGTCGTAGTGCCTGGAGAGATCCAGCGTCGCAACCTGACTGAACCGGGACAGGTTTACCGCGACCAGCACTGTTTCATCCTCGTGGGTCCGGGTGAATGCCAACACCTTGTTGTTGTCTGTGTCGATGAACTCCATGTTTCCGCGCCTGAGCGCCTTGAACCGTTTGCGCATGCCTATCACACGCTTCATCCACCACAACAGCGAGGACAGGTTGGCCTCCTGCATCTCCACGTTCACTGCCTCGAAGTGGTACTCGGGGTCAATCACAACCGGCAGGAACAGCTTCTGCGGGTTGGCGCCCGAGAAGCCGGCGTTGCGGTCAGCGTTCCACTGCATGGGCGTCCGCACACCGTTGCGATCGCCAAGGTAGTAGTTATCACCCATCCCAATCTCGTCGCCATAGTACAGCACAGGAGTGCCGGGGAACGACATGAGGAGGACGTTCATCAGTTCGATCTTGCGTCGGTTGTTCGCCAGAAGCGGGGCAAGTCTCCGGCGGATGCCGACATTGATCTTCGCTCGAGGCTCGCGTGCATAGATACGATACATGTAGTCGCGCTCTTCATCTGTCACCATCTCCAGCGTCAACTCATCGTGGTTGCGCAGGAACATCGCCCACTGGCAACTCTCGGGGATCTCGGGTGTAGTCCGCAGGATGTCGACAATCGGAAAGCTGTTCTCCATCTGCACCGCCATGAACAACCGCGGCATCAGCGGGAAATGAAACGCCATGTGACACTCGTCCGCGTTGCCGAAGTACGACACCGCATCCTCGGGCCACTGGTTCGCTTCGGCAAGAAGCATCCGCCCCGGGTACCGCCGGTCAACGTGACTGCGAAGCTTCTTGAGGAACTGGTGCGTTTCGGGAAGGTTCTCGCAGTTGGTCCCTTCGCGTTCGTACAGGTACGGGACCGCGTCGAGCCGTACGCCGTCCACCCCCATGGCCATCCAGAAATCCAACGCGCCGAATACCTCACGCTCCACGGCCGGGTTCTCGAAGTTCAGGTCGGGCTGATGCGAGTAGAAGCGGTGCCAGTAGTAGGCATTCGCGACCGGGTCCCAGGCCCAGTTGGAGGTCTCGAAATCCTGGAAGATGATGCGGGCATCGGCGTACCTCCGCGGGTCGTCGCTCCACACGTAGAAATTGCGCGCACTTGTCCCGGGTTTCGCCGTGCGGGCGCGCTGGAACCAGCGGTGCTCAGAAGACGTATGGTTCACCACCAACTCAACGATGACCCGTATGC
Source organism: uncultured Fibrobacterota bacterium (assembly GCA_964546395.1). GTDB lineage: Bacteria > Fibrobacterota > Chitinivibrionia > Chitinivibrionales > CAZJJT01 > CAZJJT01. Next base: position 5,783 of record CAZJJT010000180.1, on the reverse strand, counting down.
CTCTCCGGTGGGACTCCTGCAGAAACGCCTTGAAGTCGGCCATGGTACCGTAGTCGGGGTGAATTGCCCGGTAGTCTGCAATGTCGTATCCATCGTCACGCAGTGGTGACGGAAAGAACGGCAGCAGCCACAGCGCGGTGACTCCCAGCTGTTCGATATAGCCGAGTTTCTCGGTCAGACCGCGGAAATCGCCGATGCCGTCGCCGTTGCTGTCGCTGAAGGCGCGAACGTGCAGCTCATAAATGATCGCGTCCTTGTACCACAACTGCCCCGCACCAGAACTCTCATCTCGCCCGCCCAAGGGTCCCTCCTACAGGTAATAGTCGAAATCAGCTTCTCGTCGCAGTCGCCGGTGCACGCGGAACACATGCGCGGGCATCGAAGCGGGGTCAAGCTCCACGTAGTTGCGGTTCCCCTGCCACACGTACTTGTCCTGACTCAGCAAATCGTACACAAGAAACGGTTGCGTGGTGTCCACCCCCAACAGCCTCCCGGGCGAATCCACCCACCCGGCCTGCGCAAGATGCGGGTCGAGGTTTACCACCACGAGCATGGTGTTCGTGTCGTCGGCGCTCACCTTCAGGTACGCAATCAGCCGCTCGTTATCGGTGTTCAGGAACGTCAGATTGTACGTCTCTTGGAGCGCCGCGTTCTCGCGCCGCGCCGCATTCAGCACCGTGAGTACCTCGGCGATACTTGCCGGATCTTCCTTCGCCCACCGACGCACCTCGTACTTCTCCGAATCGGCATACTCCTCACGGTCGGGCAGCCCCTCCGAGACACACAACTCGTACACCGGCCCGTAGATTCCGTAGTTGGAAGACAGTGTTGCCGCGAGGACAGCACGGATGATGAATGCGGCACGGCCGCCGTACTGGAGGTACTCGGGAAGGATGTCGGGAGTGTTGGGCCAGAAGTTGGGACGGAAGAACTCGCGGATATCGCTCCGCGACAACTCCTGCATGTAGTTCACCAACTCGTCCCTAGTGTTGCGCCAGGTGAAGTACGTATACGACTGAGCGAAGCCGACCTTTGCCAGTCGATGCATCACCTTCGGACGCGTGAATGCCTCCGCCAGGAACAGTGCGTCCGGGTACTGCTTCGTCACCACGCCGATAAGGTACTCCCAGAACGCGAAGGGCTTGGTGTGCGGATTGTCAACCCGGAACACACGTACCCCGACCTCCGCCCAGTACAGCACAACACGGGCCAGCTCCTCCCAGAGTCCCCGCCACTCTCTGCACTCAAAGTCAAACGGGACAACGTCTTCGTATTTCTTCGGCGGGTTCTCTGCATACTGAATGGTACCGTCCGGACGATGCCTGAACCACGATGGGTGCTCAGCCACGTAGGGATGATCGGGGGCACACTGAAACGCGATGTCGATCGCCACCTCCATCCCATGTTCGGTCGCCGCCGCAAGCAGCGTACGGAAATCGTCGAGTGTCCCGAGTGCAGGGCTCACCGCCGTGTGACCACCCTCGCTGCTCCCAATTGCCCACGGGCTGCCCGGATCCCCCTTGTGTGCTGTGGGTGCGTTGTTCGACCCTTTGCGGTTCACGCGGCCGATTGGGTGAATGGGCGGGAGGTACAGCACGTCGAATCCCATGCTGGCGATGCGGGGCAGTTCGGCTGCGCAATCGGCGAATGTGCCGTGCCCTCCGGTGCCGCACGACCGTGGAAACAACTCGTACCAGGTGCTGAACAACGCGCGGCGGCGCTCCACCAGCACACGGTACTCCTGCTCAGTGCGCGTTGCCTTGCTGCGGTCGGCGTGCCGCTGCATGAGTTCCGAGACCTCCGTGCCAGTCGCGGCAGCCACCTTCTCATCCAGGCTCTCCGCCGATGCAAGCCGGTGAGCAATCTGGCGCAGTTGCGCACCATCGTTACCGCCAGCTCTCTGTGCCGCTTCATCCAGCAGCGCTGCACCTGCCTGGAACTCAACGCGCAGGTCCTGGCCAACTGCATGCCGCTTCACCAGGGCCCGCTGCCACGTCAGGAACTCATCGACCCACGCCTCGATTGCGAACTGATACTCCCCGACCTGCTCAACCCTGAACTCGGCCCGCCACCGGTCGTTCACATCCGCAACTATCGGCACTTCCCGCCACTTCCTGGCCCCGGCAACGCGATACTGCAGGACCGCACGCACGCTGTCATGGCCGTCGGACATGATGTCTGCCTGCACCACGACGGTCTGGCCGACCACCCGCTTGGCCGGGTACCGTCCATCATTGACCGAAGGACGCACTCGCTCGATGACCGTGCGCCTGCACGCTTCTCCTGTTGGTTTCGCTATCTGTGCCATTGGATATCCCGGTCCTTGTTCAGTGATTCACCCAACGCCGACCAATCCGCTCTGTTCAGCGATTCCCGATGAGCAATCCAAGCGGGAACGACGACAACACCTCGCCCACAGCCAGCCGTCCCTCGTCCACCCTCACAGCCCTGCCCGTGAAGCAGTCCGTCAACTCGCCAGGGGCGTCATCCCCGGGGACAAGCGCGGTGTCCTGCCAGACCGTCACCCCAATGGGCGCGGACGGTTCGTCCACGAGTCCCGCAGTCAGGCGCGGCGCAATCACGATGGCTTGCTGAGCCCCGAGCCTTCGGCGGAACGCAATCACGTGCCGCGCCAGGAGACCCTCAACCCCCACCGGCTCATACGAGCCGTCGGCGAACAATTCAGCAAACCGCCGTCGCGCCTGAAGCGCCCGCCATACGGCAAACAGCTTCACGCGTCCGTCCCACACGTTCGCCAGGACTGCCGTCGCCGTGCCCGCGGCGTCACCGGCGAACTGCCGGCACAACTCTCCGAGCGCTTCGCGTCTCGCTTCGTAGTCGACGGGGCGACGGTTGTCAGGATCAACCATACTCAGGTCCCACAACTCGCTCCCCTGGAAGAAGTCTGGTACTCCAGGACTCGCCACCTTCAGCAGACACTGCGACAGAGACGCGAAGACCCCTGCGTACGCCACACGTTTCTGCAGCGGCACGAAGCTCTCGAGGAACCGGTTGCTCTTGCCGTGCGACAGGATGCGCTCAACGAATTTGACACACGCTCGCTCGTATTCCTCGTCCGGCTTGATCCACGCAGTGTGTACCTTGGCTTCCCGCACCGCCTTCACCACGTACTCCGACACGCGCGGCACAAACTGCTCGTACCCGGATTCACCTGTCGGCCACGAACCCACAAGCGTCTGGTATATGAGATACTCGTCGTTGCGGTCGGGCATCGCAGTTCCCTCCCGTACGGTCCGCCTGGCGGCATTCAGTCGCGCCCACAGGCGCACATGCTTCTCCCACTCACGCGGCATCTCGGACAATACACCAATCCGTCGCCTGCAGTCTTCGCCGCGCTTGGTATCATGCGTCGCCGTTGCGTTCATGGTGTGCGGCCAGGACTCGCACCGAAGTGCAACGCGGCGATGAAACTCCGCTACCTGCATGCCCGTGTCTGAAGGGTCGCCACCTACCTCGTTGAGTGCGAGCAGTCTGTTGTACACGTAGAACGCGGTGTCCTCACACCCCTTGGCCATCAGCGGCCCGGTCAACTGCTGCAACTGCATGATGAACGACGTGGCTCTGACGCGGCGATCGAGACTGCGCGCGTCCGCCTGATCATCGAGAAGGTACGAGGAGATGAACGCGAACTCGTACGACAGGTCCGGGTGGGCTCTTCCTGCCGACTCGAGCGTCTGGCGCAGCACGTTCTGATCGGCCTCATCGCTGCTGCCTTCCACCACGTATGTCCGGTACACCGGAAAGTGCACCATCACCTCCACCATTGCCCGCCGAAGACCGTACAGGGTGATGTCGCTTCCGGCCCGGTCGTGTTCGGCAATCCGCTTGAGCAGTTGTGCCAGATTGTCGATGTTCCCGGCGAGGTGCTTGCCGACCATGAGGCGCTTCTTGGCGGTCGCCACCAGATGATAGGGCTGGTCGAGCGCGGTGAAACGACGGTAGAACCGACTGAGCGGTCCGGACGCCTCCGGATCGCACAGCACGCCGTTCACGTCGGCCAGAAAGTCGTACCCGGTTGTCCCGTGGACCGGCCACAGCCTGAGCGTCTCGGCCTGCTCCAGAATCTTCTCCACCACCAGGTAGGCTTCAGGAAACTGGTCACGGAGTCGCGCCAGGTACGCTGCAGGGTCGTACAACCCATCCACGTGGTCGATGCGCAGGCCATCCACAATGCCGGTTCCGACGAGTTCTGCAACACCTCGGTGCACTGCGTCGTACACCGCGGGGTCCTCGACCCGGATACAGATCAGATCATTGATCGTGAAGAACCGGCGGTAGTTGATCTCCTCAGAGGCCACCTTCCAGAACGACAGGCGATAGTGCTGCCGCGAGAGCAGCCCGTCGAGAATCTCAGCACTGGCTGCGCCCTGGTTGAAGCAGGCCACACACCCGTCCATGTACCCCCGTACCGCCTCGTGTCGCTCGTACAGATTCCGCAGCGAGCTCTTGGCATGCCGGAGTTCGTTCCGACTGACCGACCCCGCCTTCGCCAGAGAGCTGAGGAAGTGCAGCGCCCCCAGCAGATTCACCAGCAGCGCGGAGTCGTGTCCGAGCGTTGGCTCCAGATCATCGGCCGACTCGCCAAACACAGCCGGGTAGGACTCAAGCGACAACGGGTAGCGTTGCTCGTAGTAACACGCCGCCAGCCCTTCCTCATCGTACGCCACCCTCAGCGCTCCCTGCTCAAGGGCCTCCCCGTAGAACGAGCCGAGGAACGGCGCCAGCACGCGGCCCTGAAGGCCCCCCTGCGAGTGATCCCAGGCGATGTCGAAGAAGCGCGCGGCGTCTGAAGCCGGCCCGCGCTCCAAGGCGTCCATGAGTTCGCAATTGGCGCGGTCGTATGCCATGTGGTTCGGCACGAAGTCCGCCAGCAGCAACATCCCGTGCTCCTTGAGCACCCCCGAAAGCCTCACCAGTCCGTCACGCCCGCCGAGTTCGGTGTTCACGACAGAGTGATCGACGACGTCGTATCCGTGTGTGCTCCCCGCTCGCGCCTGAGTAACCGGTGAAGAGTACAGCGTATCGATGCCCAGTTCGGCCAGGTATGGCACCCGCGACGCAGCGTCATCGAACCCGAATGACGGTGTGAACTGCATGCGGTAAGTGGCCGAGGGAGTCCGACTCATGACAGCCCCGCCCCCGACACGCGCGCCAGCGCATCGAACGCCGACACCCAGGCCTGTGCTGCGCTGTCGCCGCCGGCGGCCGCGTCGATACGAGCCGGCCTGGTGGTACGCGCAAGCGTGAAGCAGCAGTTCTGGGTCCGCCACAGATCGAGGTCGAGGCCCAGTGGCTGCAGGGCTTCGATGAAGTCGGCCAACTGCCCGATATCCGCGGCCCGGAACTCATTCTCCTCGGCAACTGCGAGCAGCGCCACAACACGCGCACGAGCTCGGTGCTGGGCGGTTACGCGATCAATGTCCGCCCCCATCCGGCCCGCCTCAGCCACCACACGCTTGAGCGCAACAAGAGACACCTCCGGCGCAGACAGCGCACCGGTCAGGTCGAGATCAAAGATGGTACTCTCGATACGCGCAAACAGACGGGGGACAGGAAGGCGCAGTTGCCGCATCACCGCGATGAGCGGTTCGTTGTCGGTACGCACCCGACGCAGCTGCAACTCGATGTCGGCCAGACTCCTGCCGACAACTTCATTGAGCACTTCCACCTGCTCATCGTGGAACAGGTGCCACAACGAGTATCGACCCTCGAACTGCTCGTGGAGAACGTTCGCCGCACCCGTCATGTCGTTGCGCGCGAAG
>CAZJJT010000179.1:0-8226 GCA_964546395.1 uncultured Fibrobacterota bacterium | reverse complement strand
AAGCCAACACAGGGGGGACGTGTGTCACGACGGGCGCATGCGGAGTTGTACTACCACTACGTGTGGTCAACCAAGGAACGCGTGAAGCTGCTGCTGCCAGGATGGGAAAGACGGCTGCATGCCTTCATGGACGCCAAGTGTCGAGCATACGGCTATCTTCCACTGGCAATTGGCGGTTCCGAAGACCACCAGCACGTGCTGTTGCGGGCAAGGCCGGAAGTGGCACCGAGCGAGATCGCGGGGAAGCTGAAGGGCGTCTCCAGCAGATTCATCAATGCCAACGCGCTCACACCGCAGAGATTCGAGTGGCAGGATGGGTACGGCGTCTTTTCGGTGTCTCCTCGTGCCGTTCCCCGGCTCGTCTCCTACATCAGGCGGCAACGTGTGCGGCACCGCGTGCGCGCCTTGCGGTACACACGTATCCAGGCGGGGCCTGAAGACCCCGCCTGAATGCAGGAGAATGGGAAGCCCGGTGAACCGGGCTGGTGGACCTTCACCTTTCCAACCGGAGAACGCACCGGAGGAACGGTTGCCCCGAGCCCGCTTCAGCTTCAGCGGGCTTTCCACTGATCCATGCGACGGTGTTCACGCCGTCCGTGGCGTGCGGCGCGGGACGATGCGGGCAGGATGCAGCCGCCCAAGAGCATTGCCACTACTCCTGCTGTCCGCTACAGCTCTACGCGTACCGGCTCAACGTGCCAGATATCGCGCGCGTACTCGGCAATTGCCCGGTCGGAGCTGAACTTGCCCATGCGAGCCGTGTTCAGAATCGCCTTGCGTGTCCACTCGTCACGGTTGACAAACGCTTCCGAGACACGTTTCTGGCAGCGGATGTAGTCACGGAAATCCGCCAGCACCATGAACTCGTCCCAGCTCAGCAGTGAATCAAGCAGTGGCTTGAACAGGTCCGGGTTGTCACGCGAGAACGTCCCGTCACGAAGCGTCTGCAGTACCGCGGCCAGATCGAGGTCTTTCACCGCCACTTCCCACGGGCGGTAGCCCTCGCGACGCAGCCGCTGCACCTCTTCAACGGTCATGCCGAACAGGAAGAAGTTCTCGGCCCCAACTTCCTCGCGGATCTCCACGTTCGCCCCGTCGAGTGTCCCGATGGTCAGGGCGCCATTGAGCGCGAATTTCATGTTGCCGGTCCCGCTCGCCTCCTTGCCTGCGGTGGAGATCTGTTCGGAGAGGTCGGCCGCCGGGTAGATGCGCTGCGCGTTCTTCACGTTGAAGTCGGGGTGGAACACCACCCGCAGCTTGCCGCGGGTGAGCGGGTCGCTGTTTACCACCGCGGCAACCGCGTGAATCAGCTTGATTACCAGCCGCGCCATGAAATACCCCGGCGCCGCCTTACCGGCGAATATCACCGTGCGTGGCGTGCACTCTTCCATGGGGTAGTCGCGGATACGAAGGTAGCGGGAGATGACATGCAGGACATTGAGGTGCTGGCGCTTGTACTCGTGGATACGTTTCACCTGGATGTCGAACATGCTCTCGGGGTCCACCTCGATGCCGAGCATCGACTTGACACGGGCGCCCAGGGCCTGCTTGTTGGCGAGCTTGACGCGGTGGTAGCTCTCGCGGAACGCCGGGTCTTCCGCAAGCGGCTCGAGCTTCCTCAACTGCGACAGGTCGCGCAGCCACCCGTCGCCGATATGCGTGGTGATCAGGTGCGCCAGCCCCGGGTTGGCCAGCCGCATGAACCGCCGCGGCGTCACCCCGTTGGTCTTGTTGCTGAACTTCTTCGGCCACAGTGCATGGAAGTCGGGCATCACATCCGTGGTGAGCAACCGGCTGTGCAGCGCCGCCACGCCGTTCACCGCGTGACTGCCCACGGTGGCCAGGTTCGCCATCCGTACGTACCGCTCGCCGCTTTCGTCTATGAGCGACATGCGTGCGATACTGCCGGCGTCGGCGCCCTTTGCCCGAAGCTCATCGATGAACCGGCGGTTGATCTCGTAGACTATCTCCAGGTGGCGCGGCAGTACATAGGCGAACAGCCCGACGGCCCATTTCTCAAGCGCTTCGGGAAGCAGCGTGTGGTTGGTGTACGCGAACGTCTGCTGCGTAATCTCCCACGCCTTCTCCCACGTGTACCCGTGATCGTCGACAAGCAGCCGCATCAACTCCGGCACGGCAAGCGCCGGGTGCGTGTCGTTGAGCTGTACCGCGTACTTCCCGTGGAACTCATCGAGATTCTTCGCCCGCTGGAGGTGGATGCGGATCATGTCCTGCAGCGCACACGACACGAGCAGGTACTGCTGCTGAAGGCGTAGTTGTTTGCCGGCGGCTTGCTTGTCATTGGGGTACAGGACCTTGGTGATAGTCTCTGCCGATGTCTGGTCGACCACGGCGCCCCAGAAATCGCCGTGGTTGAACGCAGCGAGGTTGAACGACTGGTACCCCTCGGCTTTCCACAGGCGCAGCAGGCTCGCGGTATTGGTGCGGTAGCCGAGTATCGGCGTGTCATAGGCGCGGACACGGACCGTGCGCTGCGGCACCCAGTTCACGCGATACCGTCCCGCGCTGTCCACCCAGGCCTCGGTGTGCCCGCCGAACTTGACATGGTAGACTACATCAGGGCGCCGCACTTCCCACGGGTTGCCCATCTTCAGCCACGTGTCGCTCTCCTCCACCTGCCAGCCATTGTCGATACGCTGATCGAAGATTCCGTACTGGTAGCGGATGCCATAACCGATTGCAGGGATGTTGAGTGTGGCGAGCGAGTCCATGTAGCAGGCCGCAAGGCGGCCGAGGCCGCCGTTGCCCAGACCCGGCTCCTCCTCCTGATCGATCAGGGTGTCGAAGTCCAGGTCCAGCGACTTGAGTGCCTGGCGCACCTGGCGCTCGACATCCATGTTGATAATATTGTTGTGGAGGTGCGGCCCGAGCATGAACTCGGCCGAGAGGTAGCACACGGTGCGGGCCTCGGTAAGATTGTAGGTCTGGGCTGTGGTGGTCCAGCGCTCGAGAAGACGGTCGCGGATAGCGCCCGCCAGCGAGAGGTACCAGTCGACGTTGGTGGCTACCTGGGGGAAACGCGCTTGTCCGAACTTCAGGTTGTCAAGGATATCCTGGCGGATTGTCTCCGCGCTCATCCCGACGCGGGGCTGGTCCAGCGATGCCGGCCGGCGCGGGGCTGGCGGCACGGCGGGCGCGGTGTCTGCCGGCTTGCGTGCGGGTGTGCGCCGAGGTGTCTTGCGGCCGGGGGCACGGCTCTTGTGTGATGACTGCATTGGGGTACTCCCTGTACTGGTTGGTCGGTGCCAGAAACCCGTGAACGGCAAGATAGGTGCAACGTCCGCCGCCAGTCAAGGTGCAGTCTCTGGCCTATTAGACCGCGATCAGACACCCAGAACTATGCAAGGACGCCCCGCCGTGTCCGTGCGCATACTACTTTTTGGCGTGAACAGCACAGCATGGAGCCGGACGCATGGTTCGTGACGCACCCGCGGACATCGAGACAGTCAGGGGCGAAGTCGCGCGCTCAATCGAAGAGGCGGGGATACACTTGAGCGCTTCGGAGCTCGAACGGATGGCGGTTGTCGACTTCGGTCTGGGCGATCTCCGGCGTGAGGGTGTGGAGTACGTCGATATCCTCCTCAGCGACCGCCTGCGCACAACTGTCCTGGTGCTGCTCCCCAACCAGACGCTTCCGCAGCACTACCACCCGGCCTACGAGGACTGCCCGGGAAAAGAGGAAACGGTTCGGTGCGTGCGGGGTGAGATCCGTGTCTATGTTCCGGGTCGTGACACTGTCGAACGCGGGGGGGTGGTGGAAGGCAAGGAGCGGTGGTACACGGCGCGTCACGAGATCGTTCTCCGGCCGGGCGACTCATATACCATCGCGCCCGCGGTGCCGCACTGGTTCCAGGCCGGCCCGGAGGGAGCAGTGACCTACGGATTCTATAGCCGGGTCGATGAGAGTCGCAACGTGTTCGCCGACCCGGCGGTGAGCGCGGTATGCGGTGACGGGGCCAACGCCCCGCCCTTCCACAGATGAACAAGGTAGACCGGATGGCCTCTTCACGCTGGAAGTACGCAGTTATCACCGGTTTTCTTGGCTCACTCAAGGACCGGTTCATCACCTATGACCGGCCGCGCGACATTGCCGCAAAACTCGAGCTTGCCGCGGGTATCGAGGGGTGCACCGGCGTCGAGTTGATCTACCCGCATGACTTTGGTGATCCGGGGTTGGTGAAGAGGGGCTTGGCGACGCACGGGCTGGGCGTGGCGGCTGTCAACCTGAACGTGAAGGCCGATGAGGAGTGGCGGTTCGGGTCGTTCACCAATTCTGACGCATCGATACGCGCGCGGGCTGTCCAGCGCATGAAAGAGGCGATGGATGCCGCGGCGGACCTCGGCTGCAACCTGGTGACCTCGGCGTTTCTCAACGACGGCGCTGACTATCCGTTCGAGACCGACTGGCCCTCGGCGCTGGCGTGGACAGTGGAAGGGGTGGCGGAGGCGGCCGCTCATCGCGGCGACGTGCGGGTGGCGCTGGAGTACAAAGCGTCGGAGCCCCGCGCGCACTGCCTGATAGGCAACGCCGGTACCGCGCTTACGGTTGCGCAGATGACCGGCCGCGACAACGTGGGAGTCAACGTTGACATCGGCCACTCGCTGCAGGCGCAGGAAGTTCCTGCGGCGGCCATCGCGCTCTGTGCGGCCGCCAACCGCCTGTTCTACATCCATATCAACGACAACTACCGCAACTGGGACTGGGACCTGGTGCCGGGGACGGCAAACTGGTGGGACTACCTGGAACTGGTGTTTCAGCTTCGCCGCAGCGGGTACTCGGGTTGGCTCACCGCCGATGTGTTCCCCGGGCGCCACGACCCGGTACGTGTGATGGAGAAGACGTTCGAGTGGATGGCCCGGTGCGTATGCGCCGTGGAGCAACTTGATGAGACCAGGATAGTTGAATTGATGCACTCGGCGGATGCCTTTGCGGTGCTTGATGAAGTCAGGAAGACGATGGGTAGATAAGTACATGAGTCGTCTTCCCCATCAACCTATCAACATATGGACCCCCCCAACCAGGAACCCCGATGTCCAAGACCACTCTCTCCATCCGCGGTCAGGATTTCCTGATCAACGGCAAGCTGACCTACTCCGAGATCGCCGGCAGCAACCCGTCGGCTCACGGCCTGTTGATGAATGCGCGGTTCATCCAAGGGATCTATGATGACAGCGCAGACCGTCAACGCTACGCACGCTGGGGCCGCGGGGAGTGGGACCCCGAGGCGCATACCGATGAGCTCTGTGCAGCGCTGCCGGAGTGGCACCGCCACGGGTTGCGCGCGATCACAGTCGGGTTCCAGGGCGGCGGCCCATTCTTCACCATCCCCAACCACGAGATCGACAACAATCCGTTTGGCGAGGACGGCAGCCATCTCGACCCCGCCTACGCCGGCCGCATGGACCGGTTGATCCGCGCTGCCGACAAGGTGGGCATGGTGATTGTCGTGAGCTACCTGTACCAGGGGCAGGCCCCGCGGCTTCGCGACGGACGGGCAATTCGCAACGCAGTAGTCGGCGCGTCGCGGTTCCTGCGCGAGGGCGGGTACACCAACGTGATTGTCGAACCGGCCAACGAACACGAGATCGGCAACTTCCGCAACCGTCCGATAGTCGGGACGCAGGAGGGGATCGTGTCGCTGATGGACCTGGCCCGGGCGGAAACGAAGGGGGCGTTCGCGGTAGGGTGCAGTGGGGGCGGAGGGACGGTGGAGAAGGAGGTGGCGCAGGCCAGTGACGTGGTGCTGGTGCACGGCAACGGCTGCACCCGTCAGCAGTACCGCAAGGCGATCATGCAGCTGCGGGAGTGGTGCCCGGACAAGCCGATCGTGTGCAACGAGGACTCGCAGGCCATCGGTCAGCTGAAAGTGGCGTTCGAGACGCACACCTCGTGGGGCTACTACAACAACATGACCAAGCAGGAGCCCCCGGCTGACTGGGGTATCACATGCGGCGAGGACCAGTTCTTCGCGTACCGCGTTGCCGAAGGTGTCGGTATCGCACTCCCGCCAATCGCACCCGATGACCAGTACTACCTCCAGGGCCTCGAACCCGAGCAGGTCTGGCAGGGCAAACGCTGGCTGCGCCTGGCAAGCCTGTACCCGGAGTCCATCGATTTCGTGGAGTTCTACCGCAACGGTGCGCTGGTCGATGTGTGCTACGACGAGCCGTTCTGCACGGCGTGGCGCGGCAACTGGATCCAGGGGTCGGTGGAGGCGGTCCCGGGCGACACCTGGCGCGCCGACGTGCACCTTCGTGACGGGGCCGTGGTGAGCAGAGAGGGGTGCGCCTGAACGCCAGCGTTCCGCTCCAACGCCATGTCAGGCTGCAAGGCCGGGCATGCATACCACAGATGATGTTGTTGGGCGCTTCGCCGGGTGGACAGCGGGCTGGTTCGGTGGTTTGATCCGTAGGGGGCCACCTTGGGAGCACCGCTGTACCGCTTCCTCTCTCCGCATGCAGCACAGTACCGTGGGACAGTCTGGTACAGCCGTACCTTCGCGGGTGCCGGTCAGCCCAACTGCGCAGACCGCGTCTCCCGCCAACCGGCTACCCGGATGGCGAAGCGGCTGGCCCATACGCCCTTTGCGTCCTGTCACCCCGCACGCGGTCAGGCGTTCTCCGAGAGCAGCTCCGCCTTCCAGTCCTCGCCAATCCACAGCCCGATCACCGGTGTCTGCGGGTATTTCGACCGCAGGAACAGCACGGCCGCGCGCAACTGTGGGAACTGCTGCTCCTTCGGCAGAGGATTGCCGGCGCAGTCGTGGTGCGCCACTATCGCGACCGCATTCGAGCCGTGCTTGTGCACCGAGATATCGACTCGGCGCAGGATGCCATCGACCAACGAGGTGTTGTTCCGCTCCGCGAGGATCGCCACCGGGCCCGGTTCGGTGACCGAGTCGACGTAGTCGCTGCCGAAGTACTTCTCGAGGAAATCGAGCGCCGGACGCTGCGTCCTCCCGTCCATGCAGTTGATCACCGTGCAGAACGTGCCGTGGTCTACCATATGAACTGCCTCTCCTTTCTGCCGGGACCGCCACTGCCGCTCCGAAGGCTACCGAATATACTGACAGTCCCCGTCTTCCGATCCGGTTCAGTTGAAGAGTCGCACCAGCTTCGTCCAGCCTGGCAGTGTGATTGGCCGCGGGACCGCGAGTCGGGTGGCTTGCAGGGAGGCAGTGTGCGGAACAACTGCCGTTCGCGCCACTGTCTGTTCCGATACCCCTGCTGCCGACCGACCCCCGTCGTACCCTGCGTTGAGCGCAAGCGCAGTGAGCAGAAGCATTACTGCAGTGCGGACTGTCCTCATCTGGGCCTCCCGTCCCGGGTTCCCCTCACACTGAGTATACGGGAGCCGAAGGCCGGAGCACCAGCGTCCGGACCACCGGGCACAGAGTGGCGTTTTCTGCGAGGAAACGGGAAGGCGCTCAACAACCTGAGGACCGGGGGCAGTCAGACCAGGACTACCGGACTGCGGATCCCGCTCTCACCACGCGCAGAGACGTCCCACCATCAGACAGGTGCGTGCAGTACACGCCGGTTGACAGGTCCGGTGAGGCCGCTCGGCCGCTGAGCGTGAATACGCGGGCACGAAGGCGCGCGGTGGCGGTTGACGGCCGCATGGCGGGGAGCGGCGCAGACACCGCCGTGGCACCGTCACTCAGGTAGTGCCCCGCCACAAGCGTCGTGACACTGTTAGCTTCGAGAACGACGCTGCCGTTTATCGGTACCGACCCCATCGCCACCTCGTCTTCGACGTCTGTCGAGCGGTACGCCTCGAACTGCGCTGGCTGGTACGGGCCGCTCACCAGAAGGGTGGCAGTTTCAGCCGTGCCTGTGGCGTTTACCAGCACGATAGTGAGGCAGGTGTCGAGCGGGTGGTAGAACGCGATGACTCCGTAGCTGCCGCTCACGCCGCCTCCTGATTGGATCCGCACGGCGCCCGGCCGCACGTAGCGCGTGTACATCTTGAGCCCCCGGTAGGTCCCCGACTTGATGCAGGTGGCGTCCGTGGTGCCGTTGGTCCCACAGTTGTCTACCCGATTGTACTCGAGGTAGACACTCGCCCCCGCCGCCAGGTTCGCCATCATCATCTGCGCCGAAGCCATGAAACTCATCGCGTGCGGCTCGGTGTTCCAGATGGGGCGGTCGTTCCAGTACGCGAACGAGCCCACGAAATCGTTGTGCGTGGCCCACGCGTACACC